>NZ_JBMDJC010000039.1:0-13756 GCF_057808995.1 Acidovorax sp. FG60 | reverse complement strand
CGATGTGTACACCGAAAAGGCCTCGGCCGAGCACTACCGCAAGACCGGCAAGTTCTTGGACGGCGCCACGCTGGTGAAAGGGGTTCTAAGCCAGAACCGCCGAAATTTCCGTCATCCCAGCTCCAGCCCCGCCACGAGCGCATCCAGGTCGATCATCTTGCCGTCGCTCTGGAAGGTGTAATGCCCGTTCAGCAGGATGTGCCGCCAGGCCGCCGGCGATATCTGGGTCAGGAGAGCGTGCGCCTTGGCGTTGCCGCTCGCCTCGTACTTCATCAGCAGCCGCGAGAGGATGGCCGAGTTGTAGAAGATGACCGCGTTGGCGATCAGCCTGGCGCACTGGTTGCTGATCTCAATTTCGATGTCGGTGCGCCCGGTCAATTCCTTCTTGCCGCCGACCTGGGCGATGGTTGAGCGTAGCTGGTGATAGGACTCGATGCGGTTCTGTGAGCGGTGAACGTTGCGCTCCAGTTGCGGATCGCGCAGGTAGCGCAGCGTGTAGATGCTGCGGATGAGCTTGTCGAACTCGAACACCGCGCGCCGCGTGGGGTTCGGCGCGGTGTAGGTGCATAGCTTGCGGATCAGCGTGCCCTGCGTCATCTCCTTCAGTCCGAGCGTGGCGACAATCTGGTCGAGGTTCGGCTTCTCGCTGACTATGAGATCGCGGTCGATTCTCCCGGCCGGCCGGATCAGGCACTGATCGTACAGCGCCGGATCGTCGGCACTGTAGAGTTCCTTCAACTGATCGCCAAGGTCGGTGAAGCGCGGCTCGAAACGCAGGCCGAACCAGTGCAGGATAGCGAAGTTGGCCTTGTTGACGCTGTGCATGTCGCCGGTGATCGCGGTCGGCACGATGTCCGACGTGTTGCGATACCAGATGTCGAACACGTGATGGGCCTCGTAATCGTGCGCGCCGATCAGGTAGCCGTTGAGCGGCACGTGGTTGCACAGCAGCGTGTAGGCGACCACGCCCTTGCCGCGCCCAAAGTATTTGCGCGAGTGGCGCGCTTTCACGGTCGGCCGCTCGACGCCGAATTTCTGACCATCGACGGCACCGTACAGTGCATCGAGGTCGAACGAGTAGTACGGGAAGATCGGCAGCGCGGCGATGGCGTTGCTGATGCAGTCGTTGGCCGCGTGCAGCGTTGCGTGGCGCAGGTACTGTTGGTAGGCGCTCTCCAGCACGTGGTACGGGATGTCGCTGGTGCGTGCCATGACCTGGTTGCCGTGGTTCATCGCCTGCGCGATGATGACCGCCATCAGGCTGTCGGCGTCGGCGACCTTCTTCGCATAGCGCGGCTGCAAAGGCGTCAGCGCCGACAGGAACTGGCACTGGCCGTTGACGAAGCGGAACACGTCGGCCACGTCGCAGAACGGCAGTTGCTCGTAGAACGCCTTCTCGCGCGCCTTCTGGTTCTCGCCCTTGGGCTTGCGCCATGTCAGCTTCTGCGTGTCCTTGTCGTATTCTAGGTGCGTCAGCTTGCCCTGCTTCAGCTCGCGGTTGAAGGCCAGCCACTGAGCGCGCAGCTCGGTCGCGAGCGCATCGAGCTGGGCATCGAGTGGCTGCCGCAGGAACGGGATGTCGATCTGCGCCAGCACGGCGGCCTTCTCATCCAGCGAAACCAGCTCGTCGGAAAAATGCCGGTGCTGCAAGCTGTCGTCGAGGTAGAGTTCACCCGACTGGAAGCGCTTCCTGACCTGGCGGTACAGCCAGAACTCGTAGCGGTCGGCATGCAGGTCCGTCGGCTTGCCATCGGCATCGAAGGTCAGCAGGTACGGTCGCAAGCGTTTCGGCAGCGTGGCCGCTGGACATTCGGCGAGCGGCCGTTGCGATAGGCGCTGCTGTTTGGCGAACACGTCCTTGGCCCAGGCCAGCGCCACGAGCCACGGGCTGCCCGGATCAGTGCCAGCGAGGTCGAGCGCGACATACAGCGGCCGAAGATGGCGGCGGATGCGCTCAGCCAGGCCGTCCACCGCCTGCCAGTGCAAAGCCAGCTTGCTCACCGGCTTCACGCTCATGCGCTGCGCGGTGGTTTGCAGCGTATCGCGGGGCATGATTTTGTAGGCGCGCTGGCGCACATCGCCGAACGGCGTGGGATCGGGCACGCTGTCGTCGATGTAAAGCGACAGCAGGCGGCCGACCTGCGGTGTGTCTTGCTGACGGCGCACCTGCTCGGCGACAAAGGATTGCTTTGCGCCCGCACTGCTTTCGTCCTCCAACTGCTTCATGTGGTAGGCCATCGCATCGACCAGGTTGTCGGAAAGCTGCCGGTAGCGCACCCAGGCATAGCAAAGCAGGTAGAGGTAGGTCTGATCGGCCTTCAGGTTGCGTAGATCGTGGACGGTGTAGAAGTTCGCCAGGCTGGCGTAGTACAGCAGATTCTGCTGCGAGACGCCGAGCTTGGGCAGCAGCGCCTTGGCGATCCGGTGCAGCGGCTCCAGCGTGGCGCGCTTTTCGCGTTCGCGGGCCATCTGACGCCAGCCAAAGTCCTTGGCGTCCTGCTTGAGCGCCGCCAATTGCGACAGGGTGTCGTCACGCACTAGAAGCCGACCCAGCGCGGCCTTGGCCGATTCGTCCAACACTTCCGACAGCAGGCCAGCCAGCCGCCGACGCTCGGCGGACAGGGCTTCGCTCACCAGCTCTTGCAGGGTGGTATAGCCGGGCCGGATGATCTTGTGCTCGTTTAGCCAGACGATCAGCTCGGCGGCGATGAACCCCGGCATCACGTCGCGCCGCACGGTCTGCGCGGCCTGCTGCGCGAGCTGCGCCAGGAACTCGGCCGCCCACGGCCGGTAGCCGAACAGATCGGCAATCCACTCGCGCTGGGTGTAGTGCTCGTGCTTGGAGATTGGCTTGTGCTCGAAGGACTCGCCGTGGAAGTAGCGGCTCAGCACGAAGGCGCAATCGTGCTCGACCTCACTCCAGTCGAAGCGGAAGAAGGCATGCTTGGCCTTGAAGTAACCGATCTGCAAGATGCAATAGACCTGGGCATGGAGACCAGGCCGGCTGCTGGCGAGCGCCAGTTCGGTTTCAGTCAACGCCAAGTATTCCAGCCGCTGGGCGTCGTCGAAGTCCGGCAGGCCGTACAGGGCTTCCTGCTCGGCGTCCGACAGGACGGTCAATCGTTCGCTCTTGGTCGTCATCGCGATGACGCTCCACGAGAGCCCGTCCAACCAACCCGTGCCAGGGTCTCGATCAGCGTGGTTCGCTTGACGCCGAAGTTGCGGCACACCGCCGCCTTGGACATGCCGCCATCGAGCGCAGCGACGATGGCCTCCAGCTTCTCGCCGGTGATCGCCTGCGGCCGGCCGCCGATCCGGCCGCGTTTGCGGGCGGCAGCCAGACCGGCGACGACACGTTCCTGGATCAAGGCGCGTTCGTACTGCGCGAGCGCGCCGAACACCTGGAACAGAAACTCGCCCGAGGGCGTCGTGGTATCCAGGTTCTCCGTCAGCGAGCGGAACGCCACCTGCTTTTTCTTGAGCGAGGTCACGATGGCGAGCAAGTGCGACAACGAACGGCCGAGCCGGTCGAGCTTCCACACGACCAACACGTCGCCAGGGCGAACGAATTCGAGCGCCCGCGCCAGGCCCGCGCGGTCGTCCTTCGCGCCGGAAGCATGATCCTCGAACAGATGCCGCGCATCGACGCCGACGGCGAGCAGCGCATCGCGCTGCAAGTTCGTGCTCTGGCGGTCGGAGTCCGACGACACGCGCATGTAACCTACCAACATAAGCGGAAAACCATTAAGACGAGGTTTCCGTATGGTAGCGTCTGGCGACAGAGTTTTCCGCACAATTTTGCGGCCACTCGGAGGTTGGTGCAGAGGACCGTTGAAGGCCTGTCGAAAAACAAATGTTTTCCGACAGGCCTTGGCCTAGCGCACGCCCGCCTTGCAGCGTTCTGTGAATAGCGCTTAGTAATGACGGCGTATATACTTTGTTAGTATCAAGTGGCAGGAGGCCCCGATCATGTCAAAACAAGCCGTTTTCACGATGAAGCTGGAGCCTGAGTTGCGCGCCGAGTTTATGGCCGAAGCCGAGGCGGCCCATCGCCCGGCGTCGCAAGTGCTGCGCGAGCTGATGCGCGAGTTCGTTCAGCGCCAGCGCGAGTCGCGCGAGTACGACGAGTTCCTGCGCCGCAAGGTCGAAGCCGGCCGGGCTTCGATGCGCGCTGGATTGGGGCGGTCGAACGATGAAGTTGAGGCCGAATTCGCCGCACGGCGTGCCAGTGTGGCGAGCCAGGCGTGAGGGTTGTTTGGACGCCCGAAGCGCAGCAAGACCGTGCCGATGTGTGGGACTACATCGCAGCCGACAATCCGCGCGCGGCGGCCCGGATGGATGAGATTTTCAGCGACGCGGCCGCCCGCTTGATCCAGCACCCCATGCTGGGCAAGCCGGGAAAGATTCCCGGGACCCGCGAGTTGATCCCGCACGAAAGCTATCGCCTGGTGTATCAGATCGACGGCGAAACGGTGTGGATACTGACGCTGGTTCATACTGCCCGCCTGTGGCCGCCTGTGCGCGATTAAGATATGATCATGGCAACAATGAAACGGCGCGTTGACAGACTGCTTTCGAGCCAGACCGCGGTCGGCGGCAGGCGGCCAGGAGCTGTCACTGGTCATTGACACCCAAAGTTCCGATTTCGGGCAAAGCGGCCGCTCGTTACCCCAAGCGCCGGTGCGCTATGCAAGCCCTACCGTCCACGACTTTCGCAACTTTCAAGGCAACCCGCTCGGAGTTCCCAATACGCCCCGCAGCCAAATTGTTTTAGTCACGTTGAAACAGTCGCAGCAGTACCTCGCGGCTCCACCTCACCAAGGGCGAATGCGCATGGCGCCGGCTCCAGTGGACAGATACAGTGAAGTCGTTGGACGGCAGGTCGAAGTCGAGCAACTTGAGACGGTTAGCCGGCATGAACTCCCGCGCGATCTGCTGCGGCATCAGTACGGCCAGATCGGTATTCTTCACGATGTCGGGCAGCGCCAAGAAGGTCGAGGTCGTCAGCGTGACCTTGCAGTCCAGGTTGGCCGCCCGCAGCATCTGCAGCGTTTGCGTGTGCGAACGCACCGCAATCCAGTCGAGAGACTGCATCTTGCGCAGTGTCAGCCTGGCTTGCTGCGCCACGGGGTGGTCTGCGCGCAGCAGCACGACATAACGATCTGTCAAGAGCTTCGCATGGGCCGAGGTGGTGAGCTCGGGCAGAAAACCGATGGCCAGGTGGATGTCGCCGCTGTCCAGCGCCGCGCCAATTTCCTGCTGCGGCCAGGCTCTGGCCCGTAGCTGAATGCCTGGCGCGAGACGCCTCATCTCGCCCATCAGCGGCGGAAGGAAGCGCGCCTCGCCAATGTCGGTGAGATGGATGCGAAGCTCGGCGGAGGACCGTGCCGGATCAAATGCGTTCTCCGACGCGAGGCCAGCCTCGATTTGCGCCAACCCTGACTGGACGGAGCGGGCCAGATCTTCAGCGCGCGGCGTGGGCCGCACACCGCCGCGTATGCGCTCGAACAGCGGATCACCCAGCGCCAAACGCAGCCGGGTCAGCGCCTGGCTCGTGGACGGTTGCGACATGCCGAGCAGCTCGGCCGCGCGGCTCACGTTGCGGGTGCGGTAGACCACGTCGAACACGCGTAACAGGTTCAGGTCGAGCTGTTCCATTTATTGGTTTATCCAATATCACTTAGTAGGTCCATATTGTTGCCCAAATGTCAAGGTGCTTCGACACTACAGGCACTTCGACACCAGCGCCTGCAACACCATGTCCACCTCCAGCAACCGTCCGACCGTGCGCGAGGCTTTCCTGCGCCTGATGCAGGACCTCGGCATTGACACCGTTTTCGGCAACCCCGGCTCGACCGAACTGCCCATGTTCCGCGACTTCCCCAAGGACATGCGCTACGTGCTGGGCCTGCAGGAGTCGGTGGTGGTCGGCATGGCCGACGGGTACGCGCAGGTCACGCGCAATGCCGCCATGGTCAACCTGCATTCGGCGGCCGGCGTCGGGCACGCCATGGGCAACATCTTCACCGCGTTTCGCAACCAGACGCCGATGCTCGTCACGGCCGGCCAGCAGTCGCGCGCCATCCTGCCCTTCGACCCGTTCCTGTCGGCCAGCCAGGCCACCGAGCTGCCGCGCCCCTACGTGAAGTGGGCCATCGAGCCGGCGCGCGCGGAAGACGTGCCGCTGGCGCTGCTGCGCGCCTACCAGATCGCCATGCAGGCGCCGTGCGGACCGGTGTTCATCTCCATTCCTGCGGACGACTGGGACCGCCCGGCCGACTGGGTGCCCGCCCGCAGGGTGAGCCACGCGACGGCGCCGGACCCCGCCATGCTGGCGCAGCTGGCGCAGGCGCTGGACGGCAGCCTGCGCCCGGCCTTTGTGGTCGGCGCGGGCGTGGACCGCGACGGCGCCGTCGATGCCGTCGTGGCGCTGGCTGAGCGCCACCAGGCGGCCGTCTACACCGCCCCGATGAGCGCGCGCTGCGGCTTTCCGGAGCAACACCCCTTGTTTGCTGGCTTCCTGGCCGCGATGCGCGAGCGCATCGTCGAAGCGCTGGCCGGCCACGACCTCGTCGTCGTGCTGGGGGCGCCGGCCTTCAGCTACCACGTGGAAGGCCAAGGCCCGCACATGCCGCCCGGCGCCGACCTGTGGCAGATCGTCGACGACCCGCAGATGGCGGCGTGGACCCCCGCGGGCACGGGCATCGTCTCCAGCGTGCACCTGGCCGTCGCCGCGCTGCTGGCCGCGCCGGCACCGGCTGCGGCGCGCAGGGCACCTGACCCCCGCCGGCCGGCGGCGCGTGCCGAGCCGTCCCTGCCGATGTCCGTGGCCTTCGCGCTGCAGGCGCTGGACGCGGCACGCGGCCCTGATGACGTGGTGGTCGAGGAAGCGCCCGGCTCGCGCGGCGTCATGCAGGCCTGCCTGCCGATGCGCGGCGCCGACTCCTTCTACACCATGGCCAGCGGTGGTCTGGGGCATGGCATGCCGGCCGCAGTGGGTGTGGCGCTGGGCCGTCAGAAGCTGGGCTTGCCCGGCCGCGTCATCGCGCTGATTGGCGACGGCTCCAGCCTGTACGCGATCCAGGCCCTGTTCACGGCCGCCAAGCTGCAGTTGCCCATCACCTTCGTGATCCTGAACAACCAGCGCTACGCCGCGCTGCAGGACTTCGCCCCCGTGTTTGGCTACGCGCTAGGCGACAAGCCGGAAGGCACCGACTTGCAAGGCCTGGACTTCGTGGCGCTGGCACAGGGCCACGGCCTGCCGGGCCTGCGTGTCGAGCAGCCCGAGGGCCTGCGTGATGCGCTGGCAGGTGCGCTGAGCCACGCTGGTCCGCTCCTGATCGAACTCGTCGTGGCATGACCGCCGCGCGCCCTTGATTTCAACCCGTGGAGACACACATGCAGCAGATCCAACTTCTCATCAACGGCGAAAAGTGCCTGGCCAGCCACGAACGCTTCTTCGAGCGGCGCAACCCGCTGGACGGCGAGGTCGCCACGCGCGCCCCGGCGGCCTCGGTGGCCGATGCCGTGCGCGCGGTCGAGGCCGCCAAGCGCGCCTTCCCGGCCTGGTCGCGCATGGGCCCCGGCGCCCGCCGCGGCCTGCTGCTGAAGGCCGCCGCGGCACTGGAAGCCAAGGCTGATGCCTTCACCGCCGCCATGGCAGCGGAGACCGGTAGCTCGGCCATCTGGGCGGGCTTCAATGTGCACGTGGCCGCAGGCATGCTGCAGGAAGCTGCTTCGCTGACCACCCAGGTCGGCGGTGAGGTCATCCCCTCCGACGTACCGGGCAGCCTGGCCATGGGCGTGCGCCAGGCCGCCGGCGTGGTACTGGGCATGGCACCGTGGAATGCGCCGGTGATCCTTGGTGTGCGCGCGGTGGCGACGCCACTGGCCTGCGGCAACACCGTCGTGCTCAAGGGCTCGGAGCTGTCGCCCGCCACGCACGGCCTCATCATCGAGGCGCTGCAGGAGGCCGGCCTGCCGCCGGGCGTGGTGAACTTCGTGACCAACGACCCGGCCGACGCCGGCGCCGTGGTCGAGGCCATGGTCGCCCACCCTGCCGTGCGCCGCGTCAACTTCACCGGTTCCACGCACGTGGGCCGGATCATCGCCGCGCTGTGCGCGCAGCACCTCAAGCCGGCCGTGCTCGAACTGGGCGGCAAGGCCCCCCTGCTGGTGCTGGAGGATGCGGACCTGGACGCCGCCGTGAACGGCGCGGCTTTCGGCGCCTTCGCCAATTCGGGCCAGATCTGCATGTCCACCGAACGCATCATCGTGGACACGAGGGTCGCCGACGCCTTCGTCGCCAAGCTGGCCGCCAAGGCACAGGCGCTGCCGCTGGGCGATCCGCGCAAGGGTCCGGTGGTGCTGGGCTCGGTGGTCGACATGCGTACGGTGGAGCGCTGCAACGCGCTGATCGACGACGCGCTGGCCAAGGGCGCCACGCTGGTCTGCGGTGGCAAGGCCGACTCCACGCTGATGCCGGCTACGCTGCTCGACCACGTGACGCCCACCATGCGCATCTACCAGGAAGAGAGCTTCGGCCCGGTCAAGCCCATCGTGCGCGTGGAAGGCGTCGATGCAGCCGTTGCTTGCGCCAACGACAACGCCTTCGGCCTGTCGGCTGCGGTCTTCAGCCGCGATGTCGCCCGGGCCTGGAACGTGGCCCAGCGCATCGAGTCGGGCATCTGCCACATCAACGCGCCGACCGTGCACGACGAACCTCAGATGCCCTTCGGCGGCGTGAAGGAGTCCGGATATGGCCACTTCGGCGGCCGCGCCGGCATCGACGCATTCACCGAGCTGCGCTGGATCACGGTGCAGACCACCGAGCGGCACTACCCGTTCTGACAGGTGGACCCCATGAAGATCACAGTCGTAGGCGCTGGCGCCATGGGATCGCTGTTTGGTGGCTTGTTGGCCGAGCAGGGTCACGATGTGACGCTGGTCGATGTGAATGCCGCCCACCTGCAGGCCATCCAGTCGCAAGGACTGCGTCTGCACAACGACCGGGGTGAGCGCAACATCCGCGCCCTGCGCGCCTGCCGACCGGAACAGGCCGAAGGCCAGCCGGATCTGGTGCTGGTGTTCACCAAGACCCTGCACACAGCGAGCGCCCTGGCTGGCGTGGCCCGCTTGATCGGCCCCCAGACCTATGTGCTGTCGCTGCAGAACGGCCTGGGCAACGTGGAGGTCATCGGCCAGCACGTTTCCGCGGAGCGCATCCTGATCGGCGTGACCACCTGGCCTGCCGACCTGGTGGGGCCCGGCCATGTGCACTCGCACGGCCAGGGCGTGGTGCGGCTGATGTCAGCGGACGGGCAGGATCGGCCTTTCGTGGCCACCGTGGCGCAGGCACTTGACGAAGCCGGTCTAGCCTGTACCGCCGATGCCGCGGTGTGGACCGCCATCTGGGAGAAGGTGGCCTTCAACGCTGCCCTCAACAGCATTTGCACCGCGACCCAGTGCACGGTGGACCAACTTGGCGCGATCGAAGACGGTCGGGCCCTGGCGTTCGCCGTGGTCGACGAGGTGCTGGCCGTCGCGCAGGCGCAGGGCATCGCGGTCCACGCAGATGCCTGCAAGGCGCGCGTGGCCGACGCCATCGCACGCCATGTGGGCCACAAGCCCTCAATGCTGCAGGACGTGCTGGCCGGCAGGCCGACCGAAATCGAGTTCATCAACGGCGCGGTGGTGGCCGCTGCAGTGACCTTTGGCGTTCCTGTGCCCTGCACACGCACGCTACTGCAGATCGTGCGGTTGGTTCAGGCACGCCAAACCGGCTAAGCGACGCCAGCCGCTCAATAAAACACTTTCCCTTCCTCAACTAACGGAGACAACATGACGACCCGACGTTCCCTCTTGATGGCAGCCACCTTCGTGGCCAGCAGTTACCTTGGCGCAGCCCACGCCGACAACTTTCCCGCGAAGCCTGTGCGCTGGGTCGTGGCCTACGCGGCCGGCGGTGGCTCGGATGCGCTGGGGCGTGCAGTGGGCTCACAACTGTCCACACAGCTCGGCCAGCCAGTGCTGATCGACAACAAGCCAGGCGGTGCCACGGTGATTGGCGCCGAGAACGTGGCCAAGTCGCCGGGTGACGGTTACACCGTATTCACGGCCGACAACGGCACGCTTGTGTTCAACACGGCCCTGTTCAAGAAGCTTTCGTACGACCCGCAGAAGGACTTCACGTCCATTGGCATGATGGCGCGGTTCCCGTTGCTGTTGGCCGTCAACCCGAATGCTGGCTATAGCGATGTGAAGGCACTGATCGCGGCCGCCAAGGCCAACCCAGGCAAGCTCAGCTTTGCCACGCCAGGCGTCGGTAGCCCGCACCACCTGGCCATGGAGATGCTCAAGGCCCGCAACAACGTAGACCTTGTGCATGTGGCCTACCGCGGCGCGGCGCCAGCGATCCAGGACGTCGTGGGTGGGCAGTTGCCGCTGATGGTGGTGGACTCGGCTGCTGGCATGCAAATGATGAAGGCCGGCAAGCTCAAGCCGCTTGCCACCTTCTCCAAGTCGCGCCTGGCATCCATGCCGGATGTGCCCACGCTGATGGAGTTGGGCTACACAGATACCGAGGCCGTAGCGTGGCAGGGCCTCGTCGTTCCGTCGTCCACACCCAAGGAGATCGTGGCCAAGCTCAGCACCGAGCTGCAAAAGGCCATCCAGTCGGATGCCGTGCGGACCCAGTTCGCCACCATGGGCATTGAGCCGACGCCCTCCGACGCCGCGACCATGCAAAAGCACTGGGCCCAGGAAGGCCAGTTCTGGCCACGCCTGATCAAGGAACGCGGCATTTCGCTGGACTGAGTCCGGCGCGTTCCCTTGGCGCCTGAGACCGGCCGGGAGTGGCTACGCCACGTTCCGGCCACACGTCGCGCATATACACACCTGGAGACACCCATGAACAAATTAGGTTTTGCCTGCCGCCCCCGCGCGCAGGCTGGCAGGCGCGCGGTGATGGCAGCCGTCGCGGCGCTGTCCCTGGTGGTGCCATGCCTGGCATTGGGCCAAGCATGACCGTCTAAACCAGTCAAGATCATCGTCAACTTTCCACCCGGTGGCGCCGCGGACCAGATCGCACGCTCAGTCACGCAGTCCTTGCAGGAGGCCTTGGGCCAGCCCGTGGTTGTGGAGAACCGGAGCGGCGCGGGCGGCAACATCGGCGGGGAGGCAGTGGCCCGCGCGGCGCCCGACGGCTACACCTTGCTGATGAGTTCGGAAGGCATGGTGTCGGTCAATCCGCACATCTATCCCAAAATGTCGTTCGACCCTTCCAAAGATTTGGAGCCCGTGGCTGCGGTTGCACGGGTGCTCGTGTTCCTGGTCACATCGCCGGGCTTTCCCGCGAAGGATGCCAAGGAATTTCTTGCACAACTCAAGGCCAGGCCGGGCAAGCTGTCATTCGGCTCTCCCGGCAATGGCAGTTCTCCGCACCTGGCGGCAGAGATGATGAAGTCGCAGGCGAACGTGTTCGCCACGCACGTCCCCTATCGGGGTGCAGCCCCGGCATTGACTGATCTACTGGCCGGACAGCTGGATTTCCTATTCGATCCCGGCGTGGCGATGCCGCACATCAAGGCCGGCAAACTCAAGCTGCTGGCGGTTGGGAGTTTGAAGCGCTCGCCCTTGTTCCCGGATGTGCCGACGCTCGACGAGGTCGGCCTAAAAGGCTTCGATGCGGACACCGTGTTCGGGCTGTACGCCCCCGCCGGCACGCCTGCTGACTTCGTTAATCGGCTCAACCGCGAGATCAACAAGGCTCTTGCCTTGCCCGGTCCACGCGAGCGCATCGCGGCACTCGGTGGCGAGCCAGCACCGATGACGCCCGCTCAATTCCATGCCAAAGCGCTGGAGGACGGTGTGCGATTCGGCAAGCTGATCCGAGAGCGGAAAATTGTTGGGGACTGAGGGCGTCCCGCTTGTACCCCCGTCGAATGAAATCAATGGCCACTCAAACTTCATGGAGCGAACGCTAGTCAATTCAGCGCGGGGCAGTTGGCGGCTGTCGGCCTAAGTTCGGCAGCTGGTGTTTGAAAGATGACCGGCTGCAATGGGTCGGGTGCCGTCGCGTGCGCAGTGTCAAAGCTGACATGACTAATACATGAGATGGGCTGATGCTCGCCGTCCGGTCAGGCAGCTGCCCCCCTGCAGGACTCACAGCAGTTGTATGCCACCCGTCATCCGAGACGTCAGTCGGCCTCATCCAGACCGGAACAATCTGGACGTGACGTCCGGCTGGCATTGCCGTGATCGAAATGGCGGCTAGTGACACGACTGTTGGGTCTACCCCATCGACCGGGCGCGGGACAAGCCACGTTGATCGGCTGACGGAATTTTCGGCGGTTCCGGCTTAGAACCCCATCATGTCAGAAGATGCCAAATCGGACCGCCCCCAGGTGGCGGCAATCGGGTGTCGCTGCATGAATTCCAGCACAGCCTGGCAGGCCTGGCTCAGACGCCGTTCGTCCCGCGCCCAGCGCATGGCCTGGCGAATGCTGGTGGCAGACAATTGCGGAATCATGCGCGCGCATTCGACCGCAGTCAGACTGGTGCCGTGGGCCATGATGCCGGCATAGACCATCAGCAGCTCGTCGGTAGAGCGCGGCTCACGTCCGAGCATGATCCAGCTAAAGCGCACCTGGGCGTCAACGGCCAGAATCACTTCCGGCAATTGAACCTCACCGATGCGGTGATCCAAAGCCGCGCGCAGCTTGGTCACTTCTGGGTCTTCGTCCTCTGCGGGCAATGGCGACAAATGGAGTTCATCATCCACGCGCAGTACGCCACTGCGGGCTGCAGCGGCCACCGCATCGACACCGGCAGTTACTCTGGCCAGCAAAGGCTTCAAGAAAGTGGCAGCCTTGCTGGGTAACGATAGACGGGCATAGTGTTTCTTGGACTCTGCCTGCCAACGCTCGTCCGTGAAGAACAAGCGCGCACGACCCCGAAAGCTCAGGCTGTGCTCAATCCAGACCGAGCCATTGCGCACCGCGCGGCGCAGGGCAAACAGGGTGGCCACCTCCAACGCCTGAAACGCCCGTTCCCGGTCTGGGCTGGAGATCGAAACCTGCCAGATCATTCCCAGACTTGGTGCCACCACTTCAACTGGCAGCTTTCTGGATCCTTTGAGATATAAAGCTTGCAGCTTGGCAAGGTACTCGATGGCAGGATGCTCGCCGGTGGCCTGCCAGGGCAGCTTTGCAATGGCGACGAGCAACGACCGCACGGGGCGAATTCCATCAATCAATCCCTCGCGGACCAGGGAGGCCCTGCTCGGTGGTTTGCGTTTCTGGGTTTCGGTGATCAAGGCTTCAAGACGGGCACGCAACTCAGCATCTGGCACCGCACCTTGCGCGCTCAAGGCAACAAGTTCGCCGAGCAGCGTTTTGTACATTGCGGCCCAATTGACGGTAGCGGGGACATCGGCGGCAGCCTGACGCCACAGATCGGCGATCCGGCGCTGCACCATAAGGATCAACTGGTCTGTGGTGGTGAACAGGCAATACCGAAGAAAGCATGCGACCTCCACGGTGCGCGCTGGCTCTTTGATCTTGGCTCCGGCTGAGGGCGGCCTGGAGACAAGTCGGCGCGCGTAGCGGCGCAAGATGAGATCGGGGATGTCTGCCAGGTGCTTATGAACGTCCAGCGTGTAAAGCAGGTCGATGCGCTCCAGTACCTCGCTGATTTGGCGGGTTGAGTGTTTCGCCGGTGCAGCCCATAGCCAACTCTGCTGGGTTTGTCCATCTGG
>NZ_JBMDJC010000038.1:0-19632 GCF_057808995.1 Acidovorax sp. FG60 | reverse complement strand
TGAGTTTCCTGAGGCTGCATGGGTGTGAGGGGTTTCAGGGGTATCTGTTTGGGCGGCCCGGGCCGGTGGGGGACATTGATGCCTTGCTGTATCCCGCTCGGTAAGAGCCGCTCGCTGGTTGGCCAGGGCTTGGACGGAGGTTCCGCGTGACGCGGGTGGGTGAGGGCGTGGGCGGATTTCTGGACAAGGTGCTGGACCGCAATGCCCCGGGCGTGCGTGGTCTGGCGCTGGTGGTGGCTGCGGCACTGGTGGGGGCCTGGCTGGTGGTGCTGGGGGCCATGCACTGGCAAGGTGCCCAACGAGCTGACGAGCGCGCCAAGCTGCTGCAGCAGACCGTGGACACGCTGCAGGCCCGGATCACGGGTGGCGGCATGCTGGGCGCGGTGTCGTTGCTGGGCCTGAGCGAGCCGCTGCTCAAGGCGATGGCCCTGGGGCAGCTGGCACCGGACGACCCTGAAGCCCTGGCGCGGCTGGGGGTGGCCCGGGGGCGGTTTCTGGTCAACGGCGTGTATGTCATGGCGGCCGATGGCACGGTGGTGGCCCACGAGACGCCGGGGGGCCGATCCACCGGCATCAACCTGGCGTTTCGTCCGTATTTTCAGCAGGCCATCAAGGGCGCCATCAGCGTGTATGCCGCCATTGGCAGCAACTCGCAGGAGCGGGGCCTCTATTACGCCGCGCCGCTGTATGAAAACGACACGCCTTCCAGCTCCATCATCGGTGTGGTGATGTTCAAGGTAGGGTTCGAGTTGTTTGACGAGGTGCTCAAGAGCACCCAGTTGCCCACGGTGCTGTTGTCTCCGCAAGGCGTGGTGTTCGCATCGACGCGGCCCGAGTGGCTGTTTGCGGTGGCGCCGCCGCTCACGCAGGCGCGCATTGATTCGATCCGCGCTTCGCGCCAGTTTGGCAACCACTTCGACAAGGGCCTGGCTTCTTCACTGCCCTTCGCGCCGGATGCGGGCGAGGTTGTCATCGACGGGGTGAACTACGCAGTGGAGCGCCGCCAGGTCGATTGGAGCGACCCCGGCGGCCAGTGGCAGCTGGCGATGCTGGATGACGTGAGCACCCTGATGACGGGGGCTGAGCGCCTGAAGGTGGGAGGGGCTGCCTTCGTGCTGCTGAGCCTGCTGGGGCTGCTGCTGCTGGAGCTGCTGCGCAGCCGGGCGCGGGTGAGCGCTGCGCTGGAGCGCTTCAGGGTATTGGGCGCTGCGCTGGGGAGCAGCCCGGTCTCGGTGGTCATCACCGATGGAGACGGGCGCATCGACTGGGTCAATCCGCAGTACGAGCGCAACTCCGGCTACACATTGCAAGAGGTGCGTGGCAAGAAGCCGTCGGTGGTGTCCAGTGGCCAGACCCCGGCGCAGACCTACCAGGAGATGTGGTCCACGCTGCTTTCGGGCCGCTCGTGGCAAGGGCAGTTTGTCAACCGCCGCAAGGACGGAAGCCTCTACCACGACGAGGCTACGCTCTCGCCCGTGTTTGACGAGCGTGGCAAGCGCATTGCCATCGTTGGCCTGCATGAAGACGCCTCGGGGCGTATCCAGGCACAGAAGGAGCTGGAGCGGCGTGAGCGTCTGCTCAACGAGCTGCTGGAGCAGCAGACCGCCATCTTTGACAACGCGCCCCCCATTGCGCTGGTGGGGGACGGGAAGTTCCGGCAGTTCAACCCGGCGTTTGTGGAGCTGATGGGCAGCACGGCGTCCGAGCTGCTGGGGCTGGACGTCGGGGTGTTGCTGGGTGGGGAGGACCGCGCGAAGCAGTTCTACGGCCAGGTCGGCCCCGTGCTGAACGCCGGGGGCGCCGTGCGGCAGGTATCGACGCTGTTTCGCCTGGATGGCCACAGCTTTGAGGCACGCATGGCAGGACGCAGCGTGCAAATGGAGGGGTTCAAGAACGCATCCCTCTGGGTGATCGAGGACGTCAGCGAGCAGCGCCGGGCCGAGATCGCCATGCAGCAGGCCAAAGACCGGCTGGAGCTGGCGCAGGAGGCCGGCAAGATCGGTGTGTTCGACATTGACCTGCTCACCTCCCAGGTGCTGTGGAGCGAGAAGCTGCTGGCGTTGCTCGGCCTGGCGCCGGGCACGGAGGTGCGCTCCCAGCGTGACTGGCAGGCGGTTCTGCACCCCGATGATCGCGCCCGCGCGGTGGCCGCCTTTTCGAGTGCCCTGGCGGGCGGCGAGACCCACCTTCGCGATTCCTGGCGCATCGTGCGGCCAGACGGTGAGGTGCGATGGTTCCTGTCGGCGGCCCGCATATTTCGCGATGGCAACGGGCGGGCGGTGCGGGTGGTGGGCGTCAACGTGGATATCCACGAACAAAAGCTGCTGGAACAGCAGGTGGCCGAGCAGCTGGATTTCCAGCAGGCACTGATTGACGCCATCCCCGTGCCGCTGTTCTACAAGGGCGCGGACGGCCGGTACATCGGCTTTAACCGCGCCTACGAGCAGGCCTTTGGGGTGCAGCGCGAGGCACTGATCGGCAAGACCGTGCGGGACCTGGCGTTCCTGCCCGAGACCGAGCGCGAACGCTTCGATGCGGACGCGCAGGAGGCCTTGCACGGGGTCCAGTCGGTGCACAAGGAGGTGGACCTGCCGTATGCCGACGGAAAGGTACACCACACGCTGTTCTGGCTGCACGGCTTCTCGCGGCCCGACGGCTCGCCGGGCGGTGCCATCGGGACCTTTGTCGACATCACCGACCGTCAGCGCGCCGAGCAGGACCTGCGCCGCGCCAAGGAGCTGGCCGAGGAGTCCACCGCACTCAAGTCCAACTTCCTGGCCAACATGAGCCACGAGATCCGCACTCCGATGAACGCGATCATCGGCATGTCGCACCTGGCGCTCAAGTCGGGCCTGACAGCACGCCAGCACGACTACGTGAGCAAGATCCAGCAGGCCGGCCAGCACCTGCTGGGCGTGATCAACGACATCCTGGATTTTTCCAAGATCGAGGCGGGCAAGCTCATGGTGGAGAAGCAGCCCTTTGTGCTCGACCGCATGCTGGAGAGTGTGTCCGACGTGGTGGGCTACAAGGCCGGTGCCAAGGGGCTGGAGCTGGTTTGCGATGTGGCGGCCGACGTGCCTCCCAACCTGGTGGGTGATTCGCTGCGCCTGGGCCAGATCCTCATCAACTTTGCCAACAACGCCATCAAGTTCACTGAAACGGGCGAGATCAGCATTGCCGTGCGGCTGCTGGAGGCAGAGGGCAACCGGGTGATGCTGCGGTTTGAAGTGCGTGACACCGGTATCGGACTTACGCCCGAGCAGATGGGGCGGCTGTTCCAGAGCTTCCAGCAGGCAGACACCTCCACCACGCGCCGCTATGGCGGCACGGGCCTGGGCCTGGCTATCTGCAAGAGCCTGGCGGAGCTGATGGGCGGCGAGGTAGGGGTGCAGAGCACCTATGGTCAGGGCTCCACGTTCTGGGTCACTGTGCCGCTCGAACGCGGTGCACCCGCGCGCGTGCTGCTGCCGCCCCCGGACCTCCGGGGCCGCCGTGTGCTGGTGGTGGACGACAACCAGACAGCGGCCACCGTGCTGTCCGACATGCTGCTGGCCATGGGTTTTGAGGTGGAGCAGGCCCACTCCGGCCTGGAGGCACTCGACCGGCTGCGCGAGTCCATGGCACGGCACCAACCGTTTGGCCTGCTACTGCTGGACTGGCACATGCCGGGCATGGACGGTGTGGAGCTGGCCGGCCACATCCGGGGCCTGGGCATGGCGCAGGTGCCCAAGATGCTCATGGTCACGGCCTACGGCCGCGAGGATGTGATGCGTGCCGCCCGCGTTCAGGGCATCGACACGGTGCTGATCAAACCCGTCAACGCCTCGCTGCTGTTCGACACGCTGATGCAGCCGCTGGAACACTCCACCTACAGCCCGCGCCGCGCGGTCACCCCCGCGCCCGCTGCTGACGAGCTGCCGCTGGAGATCCGGGGAGCGTCGGTGCTGCTGGTGGAGGACAACGAGCTCAACCAGATGGTGGCGGTCGAACTCTTGCTCGAAGCCGGTTTTGCCGTGGATGTTGCCGAGAACGGCCAGATCGCCCTCGACCGCATCGAGCGCAAGGCTTATGACGTGGTGCTGATGGACATGCAGATGCCTGTCATGGACGGCGAAACGGCCACGCGGCAATTGCGCAGCAATCCGCGCCATGCCCACCTGCCCATCGTGGCCATGACGGCCAACGCGATGGAGTCCGATCGCCAGCGCTGTTTTGCGGCCGGCATGAACGACCATGTGGCCAAACCCATCGAGCCTGCGGCGTTGTGGGCCGCCCTGAGCCGCTGGATTCGACCCCGGCCGGGGCTGGGCAAACCGCCTGTGGAGGGGGTGCCCCGCGCAGCAGGCGCTGGTGCCAGTTCGGGTTGGGGGGCTGATGGGATGGCGCCAGAGGGGGCTGATGCCGCTGCGGTGGCAGCGGCTTTTCCCGCAGTTGCCGGGCTGGACACCCGCCTGGGTCTGCAGCGCGCCTTGGGCAAGCCGGGCTTGTACGCCGAGATGCTGCGGCGATTTGTGCAAGGCCAGTCGTCGGTGATTGCGCATCTGGAGCAGGCCGTCGCCAGCGCAGATGTGGTGCTGGCCGAGCGGCTGGCCCACACCCTGCGCTCGGTCGCGGCCAACATTGGCGCGCACGAGGTGTCGGCCCATGCACAAGCGCTGGAGCAGGCCTTGCGCAGTGGGGCGCATGCCGAAATGTCCGCGGGACTGACGGCCACCCTGGGCGCTGCGTTGCAGCCCCTGCTGGCGGGATTGCAGGCGTGGATGCAGGGGCAGCAAACGGGGCGGCCGGAAGTCCTGGAAACCCCTGCTGGGGCCGCGCTGCAGGGAGCGGGCGCCACGGCGGTCCTGCAAAAGCTGCGCACGCTGCTGGAGCAGGACGACCCTGCAGCTCCGGAGTTTTTCCAACACAATGTCCAGGTGCTCCGATCCGCGCTGGGGAGCAGCTTCACGGTGGTCGAGATGCACACCCAGAATTTTGATTTTGAGCAAGCACTGTCGGCAATGGCCGCCGTGTCAGGCCCCGAACACCCTGCCGTTCACACCCCTTGAGCGGCACAACACCCAGGAACTTCCATGGACAACGCGCCCTTTGCCTCCCCACAGGCCGCTCTTGTTGACAAGCCGATCGCCACGGTGCTGGTGGTGGACGACACGCCGGACAATCTCACCCTCATGGGCAGCCTGCTGCGCGAGCATTTCCTGGTGAAGGTGGCCAACCATGGCGAGAAGGCCCTGAAGATCGCGCAGTCCGACACCCCTCCCGACCTGATCCTGCTCGACATCATGATGCCCGAGATGGATGGTTATGAAGTCTGCCGGCGCCTGAAGGCTGCGGCGGCCACGCGCGACATCCCGGTGATCTTTCTCACGGCGCGTTCCGACACCGACGACGAGCGCGCGGGCCTGGCCCTGGGGGCCGTGGACTACATCACCAAGCCTATTAGCCCGCCCATCCTGCTGGCGCGGGTCAACACCCACCTGGCGCTCAAGGCCACGGCGGATTTCCTGCGCGACAAAAGCTCGTACCTGGAGCGCGAAGTGGCCATGCGCACGCTGGAGGTGCAGGCCATCCAGGACGTGACCATCATGGCCATGACATCGCTGGCCGAGACGCGCGACAACGAAACCGGTAACCACATTCGCCGCACCCAGCTGTATGTGAAGACGCTGGCCGAGCGGCTGCGCCACCACCCGCGTTTCGAGCCCGTGCTCAACGACCGCATGATCGAGTTGCTGTACAAGTCCGCTCCGTTGCACGACATCGGCAAGATCGGCATCCCCGACAGCATCTTGCTGAAACCCGGCAAACTCACGGTGGAAGAGTTCGAGATCATGAAAACCCACACCACCCTGGGCCGCAACGCCATTGACGAAGCCGAGCGGCGCCTGGGCATGCGCGTGGCGTTCTTGAGCGTGTCCAAGGAGATCGCCTACAGCCACCAGGAGAAGTGGGATGGCTCAGGCTACCCGCAGGGCCTGGCGGGCGATGCCATCCCGGTGTCGGCGCGCCTCATGGCCGTGGCCGATGTGTACGACGCACTCATCAGCAAGCGCGTCTACAAGCCCGCGTTTTCACACGACCAGGCCTGCAACACCATCATTCGCGGCAAGGGCACGCACTTTGACCCCGATATGGTGGATGCGTTTGTGGACATCGCGGAAGACTTCCGCAGCATTGCCCAGAAATACCCCGACCCTGGATAAAGGACAACCCCCTGAGCGACTTCGTCGCTTCCCCCTTCTCTCGAATTGCTGCGCAATTCGGGAAGGGGGACGCAGCCAGTGCGGCGGGGCGGCCCTTGCACGGCTGCACTGGTGTGCGTCTCGCCCGCTGCACGGTTCAGCTAGGAGATCTCACCATTGGTCATCGTGTGCTGGCCTAACTGCCGTGCGCGGTGGATGGGTTTAGAACGGCGCGTCTTCGCTCTTGGGGGCGTCGGCCTGTGGGGCGGCACCCGTGGTGTCGGACTCCACATCGGCTGCAGCCTCGGCTTCAGCGCTGAGGGGTGCGTCTGCCGCAGCCGCCTGGCGCACAGCCGCCTTGTCGCCAGCGCTCGCAAACTTGCTGTACTTGCCCAGAATAGGCACCAGCTGGCCGTAGATGCGGGGGCTGCCGGCCAGGCACTCGCGCTGCTCCAGAAAGTCCGCTTCGCCCGTGAAGTTGCCCACCAGGCCACCGGCCTCGGTCACCAGCAGCGAGCCCGCGGCCACGTCCCAGATCGACAGGCCGGTCTCGAAGAAACCATCGGTGAAACCAGCGGCGACATAGGCCAGGTCCAGCGCGGCGGCGCCGGGGCGGCGCAGGCCGGCGGTGCGCTGCATCACGTCGGCCATCATGTTCAGGTAGCTCTTGAAGTTGTCGCCCGGGCGGAAGGGGAAGCCGGTGGAGATCAGGCAGTCCTTGAGCTGGGTGCGCTTGCTTACACGAATGCGGCGCTCGTTCAGGTAGGCCCCACGGCCCTTGGTGGCGGTGAACAGGTCGTTGCGCGAGGGGTCATAGATGACGGCCTGCTCGACCTTGCCGCGCACAGCCAGCGCGATGCTGATGCAGTACACGGGAAAGCCGTGGATGAAGTTGGTGGTGCCGTCCAGCGGGTCGATGATCCAGACAAATTCCGAATCCTTGGCGCCGTATTCGCTGCCCGACTCTTCGGCCAGGATACCGTGGCCGGGGTAGGCCGTCAGCAGCGTCTCGATGATGATTTTTTCGGACGCGTGGTCCACTTCGGTCACAAAGTCGTTGATCTGCTTTTGCGAGATCCGCACCGATTCCACGTCAAGGGCCGCGCGGTTGATGATGGCGCCGGCGGCGCGTGCGGCCTTGATGGCCACGTTAAGCATGGGGTGCAGGTTGGACGACATAAATTGTGGTGGTGAGCAGGGCGCCGTGCGTCAACAATGAAGCGAGGCAGCCTGCGAATCAGGAGCGGTGCGATCCGACCCGGCGATGCGGGCGGCGACAATGAGGGCAGGATTTTACCCGCAGAGCCTCTTTTTCGCCTAACCGCTTGCCTTTTCCCTTGTCCTGCACCTGCCCATGAAGACCCGTTTTGTCCTGATCAACACCAGCCACGCCGGCAATGTGGGCGCTGCCGCCCGCGCCATGAAAACCATGGGTTTTGATGACCTGGTGCTGGTGGCCCCGCGCTGGGCCAACGTGCTGCGGCGCGAGGAAACCATCCAGCGTGCCAGTGGCGCGCTCGACGTGCTGGAGAACGCCCGCATCGTTGCAACGCTTGATGAGGCGCTGGACGGCATGAGCCACCTGTGCGCCACGGCGATGACCCCGCGCGACTTCGGGCCGCCTACGGCTGCGCCGCGTGCCCATTTCGACTTGCTATTAAAACAAGAGCTGTTAGCGCTTGGTGGAAAAGCGCTAGAGGCCAAAAACACCTCAAATCCAGAAGATCCTTCGGCTGCGGCAGCCGGCCAGGCCGGTGTCGCCTTCCTGTTTGGCTCCGAGCGTTTTGGCATGACCAACGAGGATGTGTACCGCTGCCACGTAGCACTGTCGATTCCCACCAACCCCGGCTTTGGCTCGCTCAACCTGGGCGCCGCCATCCAGGTGATTGCCTACGAATGGCGCATGGCGCTGGGCGGGTTCCCGGTGCTGGATGCCACACCACAGCGCGCCCTGGCCGACGCCGCGCAGGTAGCGGGCATGCTGGGCCACTGGGAGCAGGCGCTTACCACCATTGGCTTTCTGGACCCCGCCGCGCCCAAGAAGCTCATGCCCCGCCTTAACCAGCTTTTCAATCGCGCGCAGCTCAGCCCTGAAGAAATCCACATCTTGAGAGGTGTCGCCAAAGCCATGATCGAGGCCGCTGAGGCGAAACGCTAGACTGTGCGGCCATAAACACATAACGAAAAGAACCGATGTTCGCCCGCCTGCGCTCCGATATCCAGTGCATCCTCGACCGCGATCCTGCCGCGCGCAGCACGTGGGAGGTGATCACCTGTTATCCGGGCCTGCACGCGATCTGGCTGCATCGCCCCGCGCACTGGTGCTGGCACCACGGCCTGAAATGGCTCGGTCGCTTTATTTCGCACTTTGCGCGCTGGTTCACGGGCATCGAGATCCACCCCGGTGCGAAGATTGGAGAGCGCGTGTTCTTCGACCATGCGATGGGCGTGGTGGTGGGCGAGACCGCCGAGATCGGCGACGGCTGCACCATCTACCAGGGCGTCACGCTGGGCGGTACCTCGCTGTACAAAGGTGCCAAGCGCCATCCCACGTTGGGCAAGGACGTGGTGGTGAGTGCGGGCGCCAAGGTGCTCGGCGGCTTTGAAGTGGGTGACGGCGCGAAGATCGGCAGCAATGCCGTGGTCATCAAGCCGGTGCCTGCGGGCGCCACGGCGGTGGGCATTCCGGCCCGGATCATCCCGTCCAAAGCTGGCGAAAGCGCGGACGTGACCGAGCCGCAGCAGGCGCGCAAGTTCACGGCCTATGGCATCACGCAGGAGGACGATCCGCTCTCGCAGGCCATGCGCGGGTTGATCGACAACGCCTCGTCGCAGGAGCACCAGATCGCGCTGCTGTGGCAGGCCATCGAGAAGCTGTCCGCCAACCCGCAGAACAAGGACTGCGTGCCGTGTGATGCCGCGCTCAAGGAGCAGTTCGAGGCGGGCAAGCTGAACGAACTGGTGGGCAAGTAGCGGCGTGCCTGCGCTGCCCTGTCTTATTTTGTTGCTATGAAAAATATAGCTGTTTGCGCTTATCGAATAAGCGCTAGCGGCAATATTTGCTTCAAATTCTGAAGTATCAAGCTGGGCGAGTTGCCCGCACAGCGCTCTTGGGGCGGAACGCTTTGCAGACCTCGTCCCGCGTTTCCAGATACGGCCCGCCAATCAGGTCCACGCAGTAGGGTACGGCCGCAAAGATGCCCGGCACGACTTGCTTGCCGTCGGCCTCCTTCAGGCCCTCCAGCGTCTCGGCAATGGCCTTGGGCTGGCCGGGCAGGTTGATGATGAGGCTCTGGCCGCGCACCACGGCCACCTGGCGCGACAGGATGGCGGTGGGCACGAACTTCAGGCTGATCTGGCGCATCTGCTCGCCAAAGCCCGGCATCTCCTTGTGCGCCACGGCCAGCGTGGCCTCGGGCGTCACGTCACGCAAGGCAGGGCCCGTGCCGCCGGTGGTCAGCACCAGGCAACAGCCTGCGTTGACCAGTTCGATCAGCGCCGCGCTGATGCCTTCCTGCTCGTCGGGGATCAGGCGCGATTCGAAGGTGATGGGGTTGTGCAGTGCGCGCGTGAGCCAGTCCTGCAGCGCGGGCAGGCCCTTGTCTTCATAGACACCGCTGCTGGCGCGGTCGCTGATGGAGACGATGCCGATCTTCACCGGGTCGTGCAGGGCGGAAGGCTCACTCATCGCCGTGGTCCTCATCGATATCGCTGGCGTCGTCTGCACCCGTGCCGCCCAGGTGCTCGCGCACCAGCTGGAACAGCTCGCGGTAGGCGCGGCCCTTGCGCGGGGCCAGGCCTTGCGAGACCTGGACATTGGCCTCCTTGCCGGCAGGCTGTGCGTCCTTGCGGGCTTGGCGGATTAGCGCGCGCAACTGCTGCGTGTCGGTGGTGGGGTGCTCGGCCATCCAGGGGGCCAGCGCGTCATCGTCGGCAATCAGGCGGTCGCGCCAGTGTTCGGCCAGGTGCAACTGCATCTTTTCGGTGGCCGAGCCCTTGTGCTGCTCTTCCAGCGCCTGGCGGGCGGCTAACACCAGCTCGGGTTCGAGCTTGCGCATGATCTTGCCCACGTACTGCATCTGGCGGCGCTTGCCTTCAAAGTTGGTGATGCGCTTGGCCTCGGCCAGCGCGTCCACCAGCTTGTCGGGCAGTCCCACCGCCTCGAACAGGTCGGCGCGCAAGCTCAAAAGCTCTTTGCCCAGCTCCTGCAGTTCGTCGCTTTCGCGCTTGAGATCGGTGCGGCTGGCATCGGGCGTGCCTTTGAGTTCGGCCTTGAGCTGAATGTCCATTTCGCTGCCTTCGGCAACGAACTGGCCTCGCACAAAGTAGCCTTTTTTGGGTTTGCGTGACATGGGTGGGGGCAAAAAGAGAAGCGGCGCAGAGCGCGCCACAGCGGCAAGTATCATAGCTGCCGCTATGAATAAACCCTCCACCCGCGCCGCGCGCGCCCAAAGCGCGGCTGCCGCAGCGCCCGCGCCTGCCACCTCCCGCACCCCTGACAACGGCTTCAGCTACAGCCGCGCGTTCTTTGAAGACCTGGTGGACCGCGCCCTGGCCCATGCCAAAAAGCTCGGCGCCACCGACGCAGGCGCCGAGGCGTCCGAGGGCTGCGGCCTGTCGGTCAGCGTGCGCAAGGGCGAGCTGGAGAACGTGGAGCGCAACCGCGATAAATCCCTGGGCGTGACGGTGTACCTTGGCAAACGCCGTGGCAACGCCAGCACTTCCGATTTCTCGAACAAGGCCATCGAGCAGACCGTGCAGGCAGCCTACGATATCGCCCGTTTCACGGCCGAAGATCCCATGGCAGGCCTGCCGGATGCAGATGACATCGCCCCGGCCGACACGCACCGCGATCTGGACCTGTTCCACCCCTGGGCCATCACCAGCGAAGAGGCCGCTGAAATCGCCAAGGCCTGCGAGGCCGCCGCGCTCAAGACGCACCGCCGCATCACCAACAGCGAAGGCGCGGGCGTGTCGGCCCAGCAAAGCCATTTCTTCAGCGCCCACACACGCGGCTTTCGCGGCGGCTATGCCAGTTCGCGCCACAGCTTCTCCGTCGCACCCATCGCCTCGCTGCCCGGCCGCAACGCCGAGATGCAGCGCGATGCCTGGTACAGCTCCATGCGCGACGCCACCGAACTGGCATCGCCCGAGGCCGTGGGCCGCTACGCCGCGCAGCGCGCGTTGAGCCGCCTGGGCAGCCGCAAGATCCCCACCACGCAATGCCCGGTGTTGTTCGAATCCACCCTGGCCGCCGGCCTGCTGGGCGGCTTTGTGCAGGCCGTCAGCGGCGGCTCGCTGTACCGCAAGAGCAGCTTCTTGCTCGACTCGCTGGGCAAGATGGTCTTTCCCAAACACATCGACATCCTGGAAGACCCTTTCATCCTGCGCGGCAAGGGCAGCTCGCCGTTCGACGAAGAAGGCGTGCGCGTGGCGCCGCGCAAGGTGGTCAAAGGAGGGCGCGTCGAGGGCTACTTCCTGTCCAGCTACTCGGCCCGCAAACTGGGCATGAAGACCACGGGCAATGCGGGCGGCTCGCACAACCTGGTGATGACCTCGCGCCTCACGCAAGCCAGCGACAACCTCGACGCCATGCTGCAAAAGCTGGGCACGGGCCTCTTTGTGGTGGAGCTGATGGGCCAGGGCGTGAACTACGTGACCGGCGACTATTCGCGCGGCGCGAGCGGCTTCTGGGTGGAGAACGGCAAGATCGCCTACCCGGTGCACGAGATCACCATCGCGGGCAACCTCAAAGACATGCTCAAGGGCATTGAGGCCGTGGGTGCGGATGCCTACAACTACGGCGCCAAGACCGTGGGCTCCATCCTGGTCAACCGCATGAAGGTGGCGGGGAGCTAACGCCTGGTCCGTAGCGCAGCCGCCGCAAAGGGCCGCGCTGATGCAAAAGAGGCCCTCGCGGCGAGCGGGGGCCTTTTTGTTTTTTGAGCAGCTGTTGCGCTACGTGTTGCCTGCCCGCGCACCCGCCAGCAAGGCCTGCACTGCTGCTTGCAGCACGGGTGTCGCCTCCTCGCCGCTGAGCAGGCCTGAACTCACAAAAGCCCCATTGATGAGCACAGCCAGCTGGGCCGCCAGGGCCTCGGGCCGGGGCACGCCCAGCCGCTCTGCAATGCCGTGCAGGCGGCTGCGCAGCGTCACCATGTGCTGCCGGGCCACCAAGCGGGCAGGGTGGTCCTGCTCGGCAAATTCGGCCGCCACGTTGATCTGCGGGCAGCCCCGGTAGTTGGAGCGGCCCAGCCGCTCGCCGATCCACTGCATGTGGGCCTGCAGCTCGGCGGCCGGGTCGTCGGCATGCTGCGCTGCCACCGCATCCCACAGGCCCCAGAAGTCCACGTCTTCACGCTCCAGAAACGCCACGATGAGGTCGTCCTTGGTGGGGAAGTAGCGGTACAGGCTGGTCTTGGCCACGGCCGCTTCGGCCACCACCAGGTCCACACCCACGGCGCGCACACCGCGTTGGTAGAACAGGCTCGACGCCGTGTCGAGGATGCGCTCGCGCACGTCCTGCACGGGCTCGCTGGAGTCCGTCGCAGCGCGCCGTGACGAAGGCTTGGGGTGGGCGCCTGGCGCGGTTGCCGGGAGGGGAGGGGAAAAAGAATGTGCGGCCATGCTTGACATGATACAGACCTGTCTGTAATCTTCAAAAAACAGACAGGTCTGTATCGTCAATTTTCCCCTCCACTTCTTTCCCGAAAGGTTCTCCATGACATCCTCTGTTCCTTCCATCGCGGTGTACGGTGCCAGCGGCCATACCGGTCAGTTTGTGGTGCAGGAGGCCTTGCGCCGTGGCCTGCGCGTGGTGGCCGTGGGGCGCAATGCCGCCCGGCTGGCTGCGCTGTTTCCCTCAGGGGTGGAGTGCCGCGTGGCGGCGCTGGACGACCCGGCGGCACTGGTGCAGGCCTTTGCCGGTTGTGGCGTGGTCATCCATTGCGCGGGGCCATTCATGGACACGGCCACCCCGGTGGCGCAGGCCGCGCTGCATGCGGGCGCCCACTACATCGATGTGACCGCCGAGCAGCCCAGCGCCCAGGGCACCTTTGCCGATTTGCAGGCACCTGCAGTGGCCGCCGGGCGCGTTGTGGTGCCCGCTGCCGGTTTCTACGGTGGCTTGGCCGACCTGCTGGCCAGCGCGCTCGCCGCTCCCGGCCCCATCGACGAGATCACCGTGGCCATGGGGCTGGACCGCTGGTGGCCCACCGAAGGCACGCGCCTGACGGGCGAGCGCAACAAGGCGCAGCGCCAAGTGGTGCAGGGCGGGCGCCTGGTGCCCCTGGTGCCCTCGGTCGATGTGCCGGACTGGACCTTTGCCGCGCCCCTGGCGACCTATGCCATGGTCGAGCTGCCATTCAGCGAGACCATCACCCTGGCCCACCACCTGCAGGCCGAAACCATCCGCTCCCTCATCAACCGCTCGGCCCTGGCCGACATCCGCGATGCCAGCACCCCGCCGCCCACGGCGGTGGATGGCAGCGGCCGGTCGGCACAGCGTTTTGAACTGGTGGTGCGGCTGGTGCAGAACGGCGTGGTGCGGACGGCCGGTGTGCGCGGCCAGGACATCTATGCTGTCACGGCGCCCCTGGTGCTGGAGGCCGCGCAGCGCCTGATGGCTCCGTCCTTTCAGCGCAGCGGTGCGCTGGCCTTGGGCGAGGCGGTGGACTCCATGGACGCGTTGCGGGCGCTGAACGGCCAGGCGCTCGAAGTCTTTGGCGATGTGCAGGTAGCCTGAAAAGCGACTCCGAGTGTGCGTGCCAGCCGCGATCCATGCCCGGGACAGTCGGGCGGGTCGCCAGAATCCAAGGCGATATGCTTCGCGCATGCCCTTTGAGCGCCCGCTCCCATTGCCCTCCAGCGCGCCCTCTGCGCCATCGAAGCAGACATCCGGTGCGGCTATTGCGCCGCAAGACCCGGCCTTGCTGCGCCGCCTGCTGCGCGCCAAGGACCGCATGGACGCCGCATCGCACGAGGCCTGGCCCGTGCAGCGGCTGGCCGAGGTCAGCGGCGTGTCGGAGGCGCACTTCGCCCGCTCGTTCCGGCAGGCGTTTGGCATTCCGCCCCACCGCTACCTGCTGACCCGCCGCATCGAGCAGGCCACCACGCTGCTGCGCGACACGAACCTGCCCATCACCGAGATTGCGTTTGCCACCGGATGGGAGAGCCTGGGCACCTTCGGGCGCATCTTTCGCGACATCACGGGGATGAGCCCCGGTGCGGTACGGCTGGAGGCCCAGGCCAGTGCCACGCTCCTGGATCAGGTGCCCGCCTGTGTGTTGAAAGCCGCACAGCGTCCCGACCTCACCACAGCAGTTTTGGAGAAGCGCCGCCGCCTGGCGGAAGGTACAAATCGGCCATCAGCAACCAAGGAGATCTGATGACGAAGAACCAAGGCGTTGGTGTGGTGGGGGTGTATGTGGACGACCAGGACGAAGCGCTGGCGTTCTATGTGGGCAAGCTGGGGTTTCGTGTGCACACCGACGTGCGCAACGGCCCCTACCGCTGGCTGACGGTGCAGCACCCCGATCAGCCAGACTTTCAGCTGGGGCTGTTCACACCCGGCCCGCCCATCCACAATGCCGCCACAGCGCAGACTTTGCGCGCCATGGTGGCCAAGGGCGCCATGCCGCCGCTGGTGTTGCATGTGGCAGATTGCCGCGCTGCGTATGCCCGGCTGCGCGACCAGGGTGTGGAGTTCACGCAGGAGCCCGTGGACCGGTACGGCAATGTGGATGCGGGTTTTCGGGACCCTGCGGGCAATGGCTGGAAGATGATCCAGCTCGCGGCCGGAGGTGCGCAATGAGCGCCGGTGTGGGCATTCGGCGGTTTCACCGCTGGGTGTCGATGGCGTTCACGGCAGGGCGTGCCACTCTTCAATTCCCCCACGCGCTGGCCGCGCAATGCGGATGGATGCGCGAAGGGGGGGCGCAGCCCATAGTCATCTATGGGCAAGCCACGCGACAAAGCAGACGCCGCATTGCGCGGCCAGCCCGGAGGGAAAGCCAGCCAGGCCGCGCATTGCGTCGTTGCCCTTCGCTTGTGTAGCCAAGCTACACGGCACTCAGGGCGCCTAGCACTGCACGGCCTGGCTGGCTTTCGCGTGAGGGAATTGAAGGGTGACACGCCCTAGCCGTCATTGGCAATTTTGTGGTCCGTGCGCAGGGTGCAGGCAACCCGCCGGATTGGGTGACGTATGCACCCCTGCCGCCGCTGGCGCTGCTGCTGTTGACGGGGCTGTACCTGTTTGTGCAGCCCTATTTGCGGCGGTCTGCGGTGCGGCGTGCCCCAGGCGCTCCAGTCTTACCACCCGTGTGATGGCGGGCGGCAAGCCCAGCTGTTACTCCCCAAAGTCCGCAAATTCGACCAGCAGTTGCAGCACGCCCTCCACCGCAGGTGAGGGCGGTGGCTGGTGGCGGTGCGCCACAGCCATGGGGCGCATGAGCGGCGGCTGCAGAGGGCGGATCTGCACATCGGGCGTGCCCTGCAGGTCCTCCACCTCCTCCATCGGCAGCAGCGCGGCGCACTGGCTGGCCACCGCCAGGCTCTTGAGCGCGCCGGGGTAGCTCAGCGCCAGAAAGGGGCGCGGGTGGTGGCCCGCCTGGCCAAACCAGTTGGCAATCAGCCCGTGCATTTGTGTGGCGGGTGCAAACGATGCCCAGCGGCGGCTGGCCAGCCAGTCGGGGGTTGCGAACGCGGGCGCCTCCCACGCTGCAGGCAGAAGGGCCACCATGGGGTCGTTGCGCCAGGGGGTCTGGCCCACCTCGGCCAACGGTGGTTGGGGGCTGGCGATGATGCCAATGTCCAGCGTGCCTGCCTTGAGCCGCTGCATGGACTCGGCCGATCCCACGGCCTCCAGCCGGATCTCCACCCCGGGGCAGCGCACCGCCAGCGCCTCCAGCATGCGCGGCAGCAGGCGCGTGCTCACGCCCGCCGACACGCCCACACGCACGATGCCCTCGCGCCCCGAGGCGCGGCGGCGCACGCGCTCCATCAGATCGTCGCAGGCAAGCAGCAGCTGGCGCCCCTCCTGCACCAGCACCTCGCCTGCGGGCGTCAGCTCGGCCTGCCGCCGACCCCGCACCACCAGGTCGGCCTGCAGGCGCGATTCCAGTTCCTTGATGTGCAGGCTGATGGTGGGCGGCGCCAGGTGCAGCGCCTGCGCGGCCGCCGCAAAGTTGCCGAGGTCGGCGATGGCGATCAGCGTCTGCAAGTGGTCCAGGTTGAAGTTACGCATCAGTTTTTATGAATTGAAGCTTCATTGAATTCAACTTTACAGATGGTACGCCAAGCCCGAGCATCCGGGCCATGTTGCATCCCACCCGTCTGGACCCCGAAAGCACCACCCGCCAATCCCAGGCCTGCCAGCCGCCGGGGGTTGTGCCACAGCACTTGGGCCATGGGGGCCACTGGCCCCGGCGGGTGCGGCACCTGGGTGGGCGGTGGCTGCGGGCGCTGGGTGCCGCCCTGGCGCGGGCGGAAAAGCGCATCAGCGAGAACTTCAGGGTGCCGCCCCATGGGGGGTGACGAGGGTGGGCCTCCTCACTGCCTGTACTGCTTGCACTGGTGAGGCGGAGGGGATCGGCCTACACTGCACCACCGGTCAGGCGGCCCGGACCGGGGCCTGGTGTGCGCCAGGGGGCTGCAAGGCCCGGGGCCGGATTGAGCGAAAGGACCTGGTATGTTGTCCGATGCTTCTGTAACCACCATGCTGCCTGTGATGGACATGGACCGCGCCCGCGCCTTCTACGAGGGTTGTCTGGGGCTCAAGCCCGGCGGGTTCCGGCCCGATGGCAAGTTTGTCTATGCGGTGGGGGGCAGCACGCTGGCGCTGTTCCCCAAGCCGGAAGGCACCAAGGCCGACCACACGGCCATCAGCTTTCAGGTGGCCGACATCGCCGCCACCATCGAGGCGCTGAAACGCGCGAAGGTGGTCTTCGAGGACTACGACTTCCCGGGCCTCAAGACCGTCAATCACGTGTGTGTGCTGGGCGCCGAAAAGGCCGCGTGGTTCAAGGACACCGAAGGCAACTACCTCTGTCTGCACGAGGACATTGCCACATAACCCGTTTTTTCAAGAAAAAAAGGCCGTACCGCCCGGTGGGTATGTCTTTTAAGCTATTGAAATAGGAGCATTAAGGCGAGGGCCGTGGCTCAGTGCCCAGCCACCCGCGCCGCAATCGCCTCGCCCACCTGCGTGGTGCTGGCCGTGCCGCCCAGGTCCGGTGTGCGCGGGCCGCTTTTGATCACTTCTTCGATGTGCCGTCGCAGCGTCGGAGTGCGCGCAGGCGCACATCACGGCCCAGTTCCGGGTGCCGCCGGGTGGTGGCTGTTTACCCGCAGGCGAATGGCCTTCGCAATCGACTCCAGCAAGCCTTGTCCACCAGCAGCGCTTGCTGCGTCGGCCCTGAGTCGGTCGGAGGGTTGGGTGAATATGGCGCATTATTTCATCAGCCTGATCGCTCACCCATTTAACTCTCGAAGAAAGATTCTTATGGCAATAATGGAAAAAATCAAAAAAATAATAAATAGAGCAAACGGTACCCAAGGTGACTCAATTTCATCCCGGCTTCCGATGGTAATCATTGCGTCTATTCCATTCTTTGTAGGGTTCTGAATTTATCTTACGTGCTGGATTTCATTTCAAATCCTGCTTTAATTGGTGTCTGACCCACTACGTTTGGCGCAGCGTGCAATGAGGCCTTCTTTTTGTGCTTGGGGTGATTGATGGCTGTGTAGATCACCAACGTAGAAAATGTCGTTGTCTCCCACCTCGATGCTGTATGTGGGGTGCCACATTTCTGGTGGAAGATAGCTTTCCTCAAATGAATCAAACTCCACAGTGGCTTGGCTGAAGTCCACATGCGGATAGCGACTGAAATCAATCAACTGGCCCCAGCCGCAGTCCGGTGCATCATCTGTAGAGTGCAGCCCACGAAGAGGATTGTGTGTCTTTAAAACAGCGGCGGCCGAAGCCGAAACGTACGCATAGCCCTCATTTTTTATCACTAAACATTCGCTGCGGCCGATTCTTTCTCCTTCCATCCAGCCGCCCATCATGGTTTGAAGAGGTTGCCTGGCTCCCATGATGATCATTCGTGTGGCGAGTTGTTCATCTGGCACTGAAAGCCGCTTGATGCGATCTTCATTCAAGATCACTTGTATGGCCAGCACGGGTTGTTCTGGAAATTCCCATACTTTTGTAACCTGTTTGCACAGCAGTTCAGCCCCCATTTCTGCCTTGCTCCAGACCCAATCACCTACGCGAATTTTCTCAATGGGCACCAAGCCATTGCGGGTGTGAACCGGGGTGCCTGCGATGAAGCCAATATCATGGCTTACCGTGCTTTCGCTCGCTGCTGAATGTTTTTTTTGGAAATTGACGGGCGTATTTTTCGGGGGATAAATTTTATGGACCAGGATACCCGCCAATCTCCAGATCATCAGGGGTGGAATGATGATGCCGAAAACCAGGATTCCGAGTTTCATGACGCGGATGTCCCATTGCGGAAGGACATCATTGATGAGATAGATCGCCCAGGGAATGGTCCCGAGTACTGCCAGAAACAGTGCCCAGTTCTCCATGATCTCTGCCCTGCTGATTTTTTCGGCGGGCAATGGGGCGGGGGACTTCATGGGCATGGCGGGGGGGCTGCGTGCGTTGGGCCGGAGGGCCGTTACTTGCGCCTGTTGAAATGGCTTTCGACTTCGGCGGTATGGCTGGCATAGCTCTTGGAGATGGGCCAGGTGTTGCACAGGCTGGTGCGCAGCCGTTGGCCTGATTGGAAGGCGAACACCATGTGCTCGGACCCCTTGGCGAACCGCACGCCGCAACTCCCCTGGTCGCCCCGAGTGTGCACCGTGATGGCCGTGACCTGATCGCCTTTGTAGATGGTGGTGGGTCTGAAAAGGGCTCGGTACTCGTTTTTGTTCGCAGGGTCGACGATTTCTTCTGTCACAACGCCTTTGAACACGACCGTGGCCTGTGGTGCATTTGCTTCCGCAGAGGCGAGCTTGCAGCTGCATGCATAGGTGTTGCTGGAGGCCAGCCAGGCCATGGCGGCGATGCAGAAGATGGTGGTGATGGGCTTCATGTGGGGCCTTGCACAGGTGATGGAGTGGGGCGGTTTTCGATTCGGCGATACCGGTGTTGCAGCAGTGCTTGGTCAGTTCACTGCTGACGACGAGTCGTTCATTGCCCGCAGTGATGCTTTTGTGATGCCGCGCACCGATCAGACTGTGGCCACATGCTCCGCGATGGCTTGACCCACTTGCGTGGTATTGGCACTGCCACCCAGATCGGGCGTACGCGGCCCGCTTCGCAGGGTGTGTTCAATGGCGCGCACGATGGCGTCGTGTGCCAACCTGCCCGCGCCCTGGCCCTGGGTGAGGAAGTCCAGCATCAGCGCGCCCGACCAGATCATTGCGATCGGGTTGGCAA
>NZ_JBMDJC010000037.1:0-20315 GCF_057808995.1 Acidovorax sp. FG60 | reverse complement strand
CGGTTAGTGGGTCACTTCTGCGTGGAAATCAACACCCGTGCTGTCCACCAGCAGATCCAGCGCCGTGAGGCTGCCCTGGCAAGGCAGTTGCACCTGCTGTGTTTTCAGGCGGCGGCTGATGGTGCTGAAGTCTTGCACGTGCCAATCGAGCTTGGCCAGGCCAAGCAGGCTCTGAACGAGACCCAGACTCTGGCGCAGGGCCAGACCAAACAGGCACTTGATGCTCAGGCATAACTGGATGGCCGAATCCGTGAACGTCTGCTGGAGACCCCGCTTGCCACTGGCAGGTGCATACCACTGCATGTCTTTGTCCAGCCAGATCGTGATCAATCCTCGGGCCTTGAGCGCTGCGTTGTACTCAGTCCAGTTGGCGGTCTTGTAGCGGGTCTTTGGCTGCCGGGATCCACTCATGCGTTGAGGCTACCAGCGCAATGGGGCCGGTTTGTGCAACAAAGCCGGCCGGAGCGATTGCTGCATCTTTCATTCCCTCTTCGAGCATATCCAGAAAGCAGCGACCCGCGAGCGTGAGGTGGCGGCGCGACGGATAAAGGGCGTAGATGTGCATTGCGGGGGGAACCCAGTCGGGCGCTACCTGAAGCAGATGTCCGCTCGCGACAAAGCTGGCCGCCATGATCCTCGGAAGCTGCACAACTCCTAGCCCTTGAAGCGCGGCGTCTCGGTTCAACAGCAGGTTGTCGCTCACGAAGCGCACATCCAGTTCAACGTCCGCACTTTCGTTCTGGGGGCCAATCAATGTCCAACTAGCCAGTGACGCAGTGATGCTCCAGCCGACAGCAGCGCAGCGGGATAGTGCCAACGGCGTCTCTGGAGTGTTGAGAGCAGCAACGAGCGCTGGATTTGCATACAAGGCATAGGGGACCGTTGCAAGCCTTCTGGCGACGAGGCTGGAGTCCGTTAGAGGCTGCGTGGTTGGCTGAATCACAAGGTCCAACGTGTCATCCAAAGGGCGCAAACGACCGTCAGTGGTTTGAAGTGACAGGGTGACGCGAGGATAGCGAGCGCTGAATTGCAGAGCTATTCGGCCCACAAGCGATGCCGCGATGGCTGCCGGGCAAGCCACCCGCAGTTGCCCCCACGGACTCTCCAGGCTCTCACGTGCGACGGCGATAGCAGTTTGCGTTTCAGCTCGCACCGCCTGGCCATGTTGAAAAATGCGTCGCCCTACATCGGTCAATTCAAACCGCCTTGCATTGCGGTGCAGTAGTGCAACCCCAAGGAATGACTCAAGAGCCGCCACGCGACGACTCAAGCGCGACTTCGGTATGCCTGTGCGCCTGCTGGCAGCGGTGAAGCCTCCTGCGTCGGCTACCTCTACAAAACTCAGAAGGTCTTCCACAGCCAGCAACACGTTGTCCATTAGGTCCATCCGTCATCTCGTTGTGCAGATAACGCGTGAGCCTGACGTTCAAGCTCTACCGCTGTGCAATTCCCAGCTTGCCATAGGTTGCAGCAGCCCAACCCTGCTTCGATGGGCCTGTTTTTGCAACGGGGCGTTCTACCACTGAGTCTCGCCACCACAAAGTTGGTTATCTAGCATAAGTTTGTCAGCAACTGACATCTAGACCAACTATTCCAGGAGACATGATGACAACGCGAAGGATTTTTCTACAGCTTTCCTCCGGGGCACTTGCCGGTTCGTTGATCGGGTGTGGCGGCGGAGGCGATGACAACCCCGTGGTGGACACCACTTCGGGCAAGTTCAGCGGAACCGTGCTGGGTGGCACAGCGGTATACAAGGGTATCCCCTACGCACAGCCGCCTGTTGGAGCACTGCGGTTTCAATCGCCCAAGCCCTATGTGCCCACCACGGCCCAGGTGACCCCCGCCACAGCGTTTGGTCCTGCCAGCTTGCAGACGCTCCCTGCGAACGTGACCTGGATCTACACGCAACCTGAAGCGCAGAGCGAAGACTGTCTCACTCTCAACATCTGGGCACCTCGCGACGTCAGCAAGGCCCCCGTGATGGTGTGGCTCCATGGCGGTGCGTGGCGCACCGGCGCGACCAGCATGCCCCTGATGGACGGGCAGAGGCTCGCTGAGCAGGGCCTGCTTGTCGTCACGGTCAACTACCGCTTGGGTGCAATGTCCAGCCTGGCCCACCCAGATTTCACAGATCCTGAAACTGGACTTGCTGCGAACTGGGGCCTGCAGGATCAGGCAGCCGCGTTGCGGTGGGTGCACGAGAACATTGCCCGGTTCGGCGGAGACCCAGGCAACGTGTGCCTCGCGGGGCAATCAGCGGGAGCTGTCAACACGGCATTGATCGCGCAGCACCCTGTCTGGAGCCAGTGGCTGCACAAAGCTGTTTTGTTCAGTTCTGCCGGCATTGCAGCGCCTGCGGGGTTCACCCTTCAAGATGCGGCCAGCTACACCGAGCTGCTGGCCACGAGCCTCAAAACCACACCCAAGGGGCTGTTGGACATACCTGCGGCCACATTGCACGCTGCCGAGTTGGCATTAAACGCTCAGCCGCTGCCTGCTACTTTCCGCTCCGGCTTTGGCGTCAAGGCGTCGCCTGTGATGGACGGGAAGACGGTGTTCGCCGATTGGACTCGGGTGGCATGGCCCCAGCGTGTACCGGTGCTGATCACGAACACGCTTACCGAGGGATCGTTTTTTGTGGACCTGGTCGATCCTGTGACACAGGCTTCTCTCACCACCGCGCTGCCTTCCACCATGGAGGCGCTTACGGCACTCGTTGCCCCGCTCTCTGGTTCTGCCAGTCGTGCCGCCCAGGTGATCAGCGCCTATCAGGATGCGGCCCTGGCTGACAATCGGTCCTCAACACCGGGTAACCTGTGGGTTGAAATCAACGGCGACCGGAACCTGCGCAACTTCTGCGTTCGTTATGCAGACAGTCTCGTGAAGCAAGGCGCAAACGTGCGATATGGAACCTTCATGCATGACTTGCCAGCCCCGGGGCGGGGCGTTCCCCATTGTGCAGAGCTGCCGTTCTTGTTCGGCACATATGGGCTTGACTACTACCGTCAAAAAGTCGGGTCGGGCGCTGCAGAACAGCAGCTCAGTCGGCATCTGATGAGCGCAGTGACCACTTTCGCCCAAAACGGGACGGCGACTTTTGCGGATGGCACAGTCTGGCAAAGCTACAGCAGTGGTAACACAAACTCTGCACTGATTGGCTCCGGAGCGTCTTCATCCATCGCGTTTGGCACGGTGCCGAAGATCGCCCAGATGCGCGTGTGGGATGCCCTTCTGGGGTACCAATAATTAAAAAGGGCGCGAAGTCACTCGGCGGGCAGGGCCGCGTGGACTAGGGCTCCCCGAAATGCCAGCCGTCGGATGGCAACGATTAACTCTTCAGGCTGGAACAGCTCGAGCGCGAGTGCGCTAATCGGGCACCTGGAATGCCGCAAAGCCTGGAAGGAGTGGAATGCGTCCATGCCCGGGATGCAAGCGCGACGCTGGGCTGGCTCTGCCCGATCAATGACACACCTCACCAGCGACGGCGGTGTTTCGTAGCGGCGGGTCTGCCTGCTATCGTGTGGACGACTGCGTGTCCGCCGCCCCCTTCCGTATCCAGGCCTTGAAGCAATGCGATCGTTGATTTCCTTTTCGCTTCGCGCACCTATCGCTGTCTTTGTGGCGGGTCTCGCTGCCGCCGTGCACATTGGCAAAATTCCACCCGCCATTGCCGTGTTGGGGGATGCGTTGGGGGTCTCCCTGGTCGAGGCAGGTTTCCTGTTGTCGGCGGTCCAACTAGCGGGCATGCTTCTGGGCGTTCTGGTGGGGGCGCTGGCCGATGGCTTCGGCCTGCGGCGCAGCATGCTGTGTGGACTTTTCGTATTGTGCTTCGCCAGTTTGGCGGGCGTGTGGGCTCGCCAGCCCTCCGACCTGCTCGTATTGCGGGCGCTGGAGGGTTTGGGTTTCCTATGTGTTGTGCTCCCAGCGCCCAGCTTGATGCGGCAGTTGGTACCCGCGGCCAGGCTGCCTGCCTTCATGGGGCTGTGGGGTGCCTATATGCCCGCCGGTGTTTCCCTGGCGCTTTTGACGGGGCCCGTGGTCATGGCCTGGTGGAGCTGGGAGGCTTGGTGGGGGCTGCTGGGGGTAGTTGCGGGCTGCGCTGGGCTCTGGTTGGCCTGGGCCGTTGGGCCGGATGCCCGGCGAGCAGCCGTGGCCAGTCCGCACACCGCCCCCCCATCTCCTGCGGTGTTGGTCCTGGTGAGGCGGCTGTGGATGACACTGGCCAGTCCCGGGCCCTGGGTGGTGGCGGTGGCGTTTGGCATGTACTCCTGCCAGTGGCTGGCCGTCATCGGGTTTCTGCCCTCCATCTACGTGCAGGCGGGCGTCAGCGGCGTGGCTGCCGGTGCGCTGACCGCACTGGCCTGCGCGGCCAACGTGGTGGGGAACCTGGGGGCAGGCGGCCTGATGAGGGCGGGTTGGCGCACGCACCATCTGCTAGTCATCGGCTTCGGCGGCACTGCATTGGCCACGGTGGTGGCATTCAGTCCCTTGACTGGAGCTGGCCCGATCCTTCGTTTCGCTGCCGTGGTGGCGTTTTCGGCGGTGGGTGGGATGATTCCTGCCACCTTGTTTGCCCTGGCGGTACGGGTGGCGCCCAGCGAGTACACGGTATCCACCACGATGGGATGGGTACAGCAGTGCTCAGCCTGTGGCCAGTTCCTGGGCCCACCGCTTGTAGCCTGGGTGGCGGGTCTGGCGGGCGGCTGGCATTTCACCTGGGCAGTCACTGGTGCGGCTTCGTTCGTGGGCCTGGCACTTTCATTGTGGGTGCGCCTCAAGCGACCGCTCTGAAAGGCGGGCATGGCTATGCGCCAGTCACCTGCAGCCCTCTGTACAACCAACGTCGTTCAGGCTGTTGCGCTGGCAGATATGTAAAGCGCCACAATCTAGGCTTCGCCAATGTGAGGCGCAACCTCATCTTGCAGCACTACGGTGCACCGAATCCTCATATCGACGTGACGCGCGACATCAGGGTGGCCGAGTGGTAAGCATTTGACAAGTTAGCCATCGAGCCGACCGGCCTGTCAACCAGCGGCTTGCTGCCTGCACCGTTTGGTGGCTCGGCTATCTATTTGTTCTTTGTTCCGGAAGGGTTGGCACCCGTGGTCGACACCGAATACTTAGTGACGCCAGATCAGGCGTTGAGGCCCCATCGCCAAGCCTGCGTAATCCTGGAAGGCGCCGGCAGTCTGTACCGAAACGCGGTAAGCCGATTCGTCGAGCTGAAGATCAAGTTTGCCGATGGATTTCGCCCGATAGGGCTGCAGACCGCGAGACATCTCTTCCCCGGACCCGATGAGGACGATATGTTGAAGCGAATCTTGGCGCTCTATAAGGCGCCCGACGATCTGCCAAAGCACTTTCCCGTGTACTGGTTTCCGGAGTGACACGTTGGGCCTCGCCGGAGTTCCGCCGTGGCTTAAGGTGAGATCGCTATGAGCCGAGTTTCTGCCAAGCTACGCGTTCACCGTCGACTGACTGGTTTTGGTAAGAGCCGCCCGTCGCCGGTAAGAGCTGACCGACTGCAACCAGCCTTAAGCAGGCCTGTTTGACCGCAGGTATCGCGGCGCGCGCTTTGGATGGCTGGTCAACATGGCAAACAGAGAAACTTGTCCTCTCATTGACGCTTGTACGCGATAGGTACTTCTCAGCCTCAAAAGTATTGAACAAACCATTCGTGCCAAGAGACGTCTGGACTATCCATGCACGATCTTGTGCCGGATCGCATACATCACAAGTTCGGCGTTGCTTTCCACGCCGAGCTTGCGAAGAATGCGCGTTCGGCTGGAACTTACCGTTTTGACGCTGATGAACATCTTTTTCCCGATGTCAGTCAAGGAGATGCCTTGGGCAATCATTAGCATGATCTGGTGCTCGCGGGCGGACAGCTTGTGGTGCGGTGGCTGGTCGTCGTCTGCACTGGCCGTCTGCAGCAGTAGCCGCTGAGCCGCGATGCTGCTGAGGTAACGCCTGCCAGCGGCCACCTCGCGGATGGCGTGGATCAACTCCTCGGCCTCGGCATCCTTGGTGAGATATCCACTGGCGCCCGCGCGCAGCGCTACCACTGCGTACTGCTCGGCCGGGTACATGGATAGCAGTAGCACCGGCATCTTCGGAAACTCTGCGCGAAGCGACGGCATGGCTTCCAATCCGCTGCGCCCTGTCATGCTCACATCCAGCAAAACGACTTCAAAAGGAGCTCCCCGCAGTTTGGTCAGCATTTCGCCCACATCGCGCGCTTCATCCTCCACGCGCATGTCCGCCTCGTCCGAAAGCAGCTTGCGCAGCCCCGAACGGAAGATGGTGTGGTCATCAACAACGAGAACTCTGATCATGGTGTGACAGGTATTGAAAGGTGAAGGCTCATGCCCGCCCCGGGCGCACACTCAAGGTCCAAGGTGCCACCCAGCTCACGCGCCCGTTCTTTCATGCCAAGCAGGCCTCGTGCATCGCTGCGGTGGGGGCCTGGAGCCAGGCCCACGCCATCATCCCGGATCTCCAGCGACAGCTGATTGGGCTCCTCCTGCCGCAAGGACACCCACACCTTGCCGGCATGAGCGTGTTTGGCAATGTTGATCAGAGCCTCCTGGAAGATACGGAACACACTGGTCGCGCGGTCGATCTCCAGCCCCTCTAGCGTGCCCGAGGTTTCCCACTGACATTGCAGCGCGTGCCGCGCCGCAAACTGGCGCAGCTCGCGCTGCATGGCCGAAGCCAGCCCCAGGTGGTCAAGCCCGCTGGGCCGCAACTCCTCGGACATCTCCCGCACCGACTGGATGGCTTGGCGCGTCATGTGCATGAGGTCCGCCGCGATCTCCGTGAGCGCAGGATCGCTGACCCGGCGCTGCACGCGCTGGGCGTTCATTTTGATGGAGGCCAGCAGCCCGCCCAACACATCGTGCAGCTCACGTGCGAACAGTGCCCGCTGGCGCTCGCGCTCCTGGTTGATGTGCGCAGCCAGCTGCTGCAGATCGTTGCGCGCTTGGCGCAGCTCTTCTTCGCGCAGCGTCTGCTCGGTGACGTCAATGCCCACGCCCATCACTGCAGGTCTGCCCCGGTAGGCCATGCGCGAACCGTGCACCTCCAGCAGCACGATGCGCCCCTGCTTGTGAATAGCAGGGGTGATGTAGCGCACGCTGTCGATCTCGCCTGCGATCCGCTGGTGGTACATCTTCAGTGTGTAGTCGATGGACGATGGCGGGACGAGGTCACGCAGCGACATGCCGACGATCTCGGAACGGCTGCGTCCGAAGAACTGGGCCCAGGTCTCGTTCGAGTACACGAAGATTTCATCCTGGATGACATAGATGCCCGTGATCGACTGCTCGACGATGGCCTTGAAGGAAAGGTCCAGGTAGTCATCCACAGTCGGAGTGGGAGGCTGGGGCTGCATGGGTAGGTCGTGGCGGAATCAATACGGGGCAACGGTAGGGGGCGGATCCCCTCGCGTCAAGCGGTGAGCACAGACGTGACATAAGACCCGCAGGTCACGACCAGGTCGCCATGGCGCTCGAAGTAGGCAGACTTGGTCATGGCCTCCTGCGTGAGCGGGTGCAGCCAGCGGTAGCTCACGTGGCCACTGCCCTGGCGCAACGCGTTGGCAACAATCTCGGCCACGAAATGTTTGCCATCCAGATCCTTGAAGTTGCGTCCATCCACCCCGACCAGCCGGGTGTTGGTTCCATGGGCAACACAATGAACGTCAGTGGAATACAACACCAGGTAAAGGTCCCGGTCGATCAGCTCGGTGTTGTGGGGGGGGTTGACCTGGGCAATCAACGCTGCGCCGCCCCGGCTGCGCAGTACGCCAACGGCCCGCTGCACGAGGGCCTTCGCATCATCAGCGCTGGCATGGGCCTGGGTTCCCAAGTCGAATGACGCCACCGACTGGACCAGTTGCAACGCCTGCTGGTGCAGCGCCGCCACCGGCTCGGCGGCATTGCGACTGAGCGACGCGTTCTGGCGGGTGAGCACATCCAGATCCGCGATGGACGCGCCGATGGCATGCATGCCTGCCGTTTGCTGCCGCACCGCCGTGGCCATGGCCTCGATGATGCTCGCCACCTGCTGCACGCCGTCCAGCAGTCCCGCCATGGTCCGGCCTGTCTGTCCGGCCATCTCAGCACCGGCATCAACACTGCGGGCCGACCCTTCGATGAGGGTGCGCACCTCGCGAGAGGCAGCGGCGGAGCGCGTTGCGAGGTTGCGCACTTCGTTGGCCACTACGGCAAACCCCCGCCCCGCATCCCCCGCCCGTGCAGCCTCTACCGCAGCGTTGAGCGCAAGGATGTTGGTCTGAAACGCGATGTTGTCGATCAGGCTGATGATCTCGCCAATCTTGCGCGAGCTGCCTGTGATGCTGCCCATGGTTTCCACCAACCGCTAGATCACCTGTGCGCCTTGCTTCGCTTGCTCCAGCACGCCGTTGGCGATGTGATGCCCCCGTTGGGCATCGTCGGCATTGGCCTGTAGGGCTGGCGCCAACTGCTCCATAGAGCCGTTGACATCGTCTATCGACGACGCCAACGTGCTCATCATGGCAGCAAAGCGCGCGTGGTCGCTGCCCACGTGGCCCGAGGATGTCGCGATGGCCAATGTGCCTGCATGCACATCGCGCACCACGGCAGCCAGGCGTTGCTGAAGCGCGGCCAGGTCCTGAAGCAGCGGTTCGGTACGGTCCGCACCGCGCGGATCTTGCGGCGGTGCCTCCAGCGCGCCCGCCACCAACTGTTGCACCTGCCTGTGCGCCTGCACCAGGCGGCGCGCGTGCCGGGCTGACTGAACGGCCAGCCCAGCGTAGCAACAGCCAGCAAGCACAAGGCAGACCATGGCCCCCAGCTGCATCTGGCTTGGCGGCGCCATCGCCAACGCAGCAACTCCCCCCACCACGGAGAAAGCCGCAAGCGCATGCGCCACCACACCAGCGCGATCGTTCCAGACTGTGAGCAACCCCATGGAATGTTCCGATCCTTTTCTGGGAACCATGTCTTGGCAGCGTTCTGGCACTCAGAACACGTGCTGCAGGCCTACTTCGTAGCCATTCTTGCGCGTGGGTGCCTTGCTGTCGTGCGCGAAGGTCGTGTATACGCTGGTGCGCTTGGACAGGAAGTGGTGGTAGCCCAGCGCCAACTTCTGCGAGGCAACCACATCGGCGCGCTTGTAGTTCCCGAAGCTGGTTCGGAACTGGCCCGTGCCCACAGGAACCACTGACGACAGGGCCCACGTGCGCACGCTGGCATCGGTGTGGTCCGTACCACCCGCCACCATGGCATTGAGCGTGAACGCACCAAAGTCATAACCACCAAACAGCGTGGCGAGCTTGGAACGCCCGTCTGCGGGCTTCTCGTAGCCGAAGCGCAGTTGCCAGGGGCCCGGTGCATAACCCAGTGCAAACGAGTACGGCGTCTTGTGTGGTGTGCCCGACCAGCCGGGATTGGCGTCCTTGGCGGCCACCTGCGCCGTGAACGAGAAGGCACCGGTGTCGTAAGCATAGGTGGCTGCATCGTTGTACCAAAGGTTGCCGGTATAGCCTGTACCTGCTGCAAAGCCGTTGGTGGTGTTGTCCCAGAACCAAGGGTCCACCAGGAGCTGCGGCAGCAGCGCCGCCGTCATCTGCCGCCCCAGCGTGAGCGAACCCCAGCCTCCGCGCAGAGCCACAGACGACTCCTGCGTCCAGTAGGTGCCAGCAGGGGAGTTGAGCACCGCGCCAGGTGCGTTGGTCGTACCACTGTCAGCGTTGATCCGGGTCGCAAGCTTGAAGCTGGCCAGCATGCCGCCACCCAAGTCTTCTGTGCCAGCAAACGTGAGGTGGCTCATGGAGCCAGTACCCATGCGCGTCTGTCCGGCCCCAATGTCTTTTCCCACGTTCAGGTCGATGCGCCCCGACAGGGTGATGTTGGACTGCGCGAGAGCCGATGTGCTGGCAAGCAATAAGGCTGCGGCGGGCAGTGTGATGCGGGCAATCATGGCGTGAGGTCTCCTTCCCTTAAAGGGATCTGTTGTGGTTCAGTAAAAATGAGGGACAGCCTGCTGCGCCCCACGGGTCGTGGGGCCTCCGGGACCGCTGGCGCAGGAACTCCAGCGCGGGGATACGGCCTCAGGCCAGGGCCGTCTGGTGTTCGGGTGCTGATGCCTGTGCAAACTTCTGGCGCAGGACTTTCTTGTCGAACTTGCCCACACTGGTCTTGTCGATGGCCTCGACAAAATGGATGCGGTCGGGCACTGCATAGCGGGGGATCAGGCCCCGCTCGGCCTGCTCCAGCACCAGGGTGCGCAAGGCCTGCTCGGTGGCAGACGCATTGCCCGGGCGCCGCACCACCACGGCGATGGGCCGCTCGCCCCAGCGCTCGCAGGGCGCGGCCACCACGGCGGCCTCGGCCACGCCCGGGTGGGTGGCCAGGAGCTGCTCCAGGTCGAGCGAAGACACCCACTCGCCCCCGGTCTTGATCACGTCCTTGATGCGGTCCACCAGCCGCAGGCAGCCGGTGGCATCGATGCGACCTATGTCCTGGGTGTGCAGGTAGCCGCCCTGCCACAGGGCCTCGGAGGCCTCGGCATTGCCCCGGTAGCCCTGCGTGAGCCAGGGCGCACGCACCACCACTTCACCCACGGCCTTGCCGTCGCGGGGCAGCGCGTGCAGGGATTCGTCCACCACCCGCAGGTCCACCAGCGGCACGCTCCAGCCGGCGGTCAGGCGGAAGTCGTCGGGCACGTCCAGGCCCGGCTGCGCAGGGCGCTGCGCCAGCGTGAGCAGTGGGCAGGTCTCCGACATGCCGTAGCCCGTGAAGATGTCTATGCCCTGCGCCAGCGCTTCCTGGCACAGGTGGGGTGGCATCACCGAGCCGCCCGAGACAATCTTCCAGCCCTCGAACCGGCGCCCCTTGGCGGCGGCCAGCACCATCTGCAGCACGGTGGGCACGCCGTGCGAAAACGTCACGCCCTCGCGCGCCACCAGGTCCACGATGTGCTCGGGCCGGAAGCGGCCCGGATAGACCTGCTTGACCCCCATTAGCGTGGCCACAAACGGCAGGCCCCAGGCGTGCACGTGGAACATCGGCGTGAGCGGTAGGTACACGTCGCCCCGGTGAAAACGCTGATGCTGCGGGCTGGCCGCCAGGCCCGATGCCGCTGCCAGCGTGTGCAGAACGATCTGGCGGTGGCTGAAGTAAACGGCCTTGGGCAGGCCCGTGGTGCCGGTGGTGTAGAAGGTGGTGGCCAGCGTGTTTTCGTCGAAGTCACGGAACTCAAAGGCCGTGGGCTGCACGGCCATCAGCGCCTCGTATTCGCCCACCGTCGGCAGCGGCGTTTGTGCGGGTTGCGCATCCTGAAGCAGCACGATGCGCTGGAGTTGCGGCAGGCGCGCGTGGATGACTTCAAGCACCGGCAGGAAGTCGGCATGCACCAGCAGAGTAGTAGCACCACTGTGATCCAAGGCATAGGCGATCTGCTCGTTCGACAGCCGGATGTTCACCATCATCAGCGCGGCGCCCATCATCGGCACAGCGAAGTAGCTCTCCAGATAGCGGTGGCTGTCCCAGTCCATCACAGCCACCACATCACCCGCCCCAACACCCAGCGACTGCAGCATATGGGCCTGCTGCGCAATGCGGCCCGCAAAACCCCGGTAGGTCATTCGAAACAGATCGCGGTACACGATCTCCTGATCCGGCGCGTTGGCCAGAGGGGTGTGCAGCAGCTGCTTGATGAGCAGCGGGTAGCTGTAAGCGGACGGTGTGCGCTCGATCACGCGGTCTTCGGGGGTCTGCACGCTGGTCTCCTGGCATTCTTGTTTGAGTGCACCGAGCGTAGGCAAAGGGCTGCGGCCTGGATGCCAGAAATTTCTGTACGGCAGGGCAGATAAGTCCATGCCGCGGGGGCCGCCCATGGCGGAAAAGTCTGGCGCGCCGGGCAGACAAATCCCGCAGACGGCCGCCGCCCCTGCACCCAGCATCCCGCACCACAACTCAAGGAGACATTGGTGCAGCATTTTTTCTGGCGCAGGCTGGTCGTTATCGGAGGGCTGTGCGGGGCCCTGTCAGCGGGCGCTGCGCCCGTGGCGGAGCTGGTGGTGGGGCAATCGCTGCCCCTGTCGGGTGAGCAGGCGGCGCTGGGGCGACAACTGCGACTGGGCGCAGACCTGTGGTTCGCCCATGTCAACGCCACGGGTGGCATCCAGGGCACGGCCATCCGCCATGTGGTGCTGGACGACGCCTTCGACCCAGCCAGCGTGGTGCGCAACACGCGCCAGTTGGTGCAGCAGGAGCAGGTGTCCGTGCTGATGGGCTACCCGCAGGCGCAGGGCGTGCGCGCCTTGCTGACGCAAAAGCTGCTGGCGGTGTCGGGTGTGCCACTGCTGGGGCCCGCCACGGGGGCCGGGTGGCTGCGTGAGCCAGTGCACCCCCAGGTGTTCCCTGTGCGCGCTGGCCACGCGGGCGAGGCCGAACACCTGGCCGGGCACCTGGCCACGCTGGGGGCACGCCGCATCGCCATGGTGCACGCGGCAGACGAAGACGGCCTCGGTGCCGTTGACGCCTTGCGCGCGGCGCTCACCCGCAAGGGACTCACCCTGGCAGGAGCCGCCACACTCGGCCCGGAAGGACCCGACGCTGCTGTGACTGCCCTGCGGGCGTTGCGGCCCGAGGCCATCGTGCTCATGGCTCCCACACGCCACGTCGCCGCATTCGCCAAAGCGTACCGAGGCACGGGCGAGACGGCACAACTGCTGAGCTTTGCGCGGGCCGACCACCAGGAAGTGCTGACTCAGGTCGGACCCACCGTAGCACGGGGAATGGGCTTCACGCAGGTTGTGCCTTATCCCTACGGAGGTGCCCGGCCGCTGGTGCGCGAATACCGGGCGCTGCTGGCCACCTATGGGCCCATGGACGCCGCCCCCAGCTACGCGGGCTTCGAGGCGTTCATCGCCGCCAAGGTGCTAGTGGAGGCCCTGCGGCGCGCAGGGGGCACGGCCTGGTCGCCAGGCCGCGTGGCCACCGCACTGGAGCAACTGGGCACTCTGGACCTGGGCGGTTTCGTGGTGCGCTATGGCCGGGGCGAGCGTCAGGGCGGGCGCTATGTGGATTTCACCGTGCTGGGCAGCGAAGGGCAGCTGCTGCGCTGACACCATGGATGCATCGGATGCGCTACAGCAAAAAAACAATAGCAATAAATCGAATGCAGACGAGCGCAAAGGCCGATTTATTTTCGCATTCCACATGCCAGAGCGACCATTGCGCGAAAAACAGAAGGCAGAAAATTCCCTCAACGCCCGGGGAATTTTCTGGCTGACGGTGCGCAATGGCGCGATCTACGATGCGCCGACCAGACAACGAAAAAAACCGAAGGAGACATATGAGCACAACGAACACCAACGAAACGCGCTTCAGTGTTGCAGCAGCCGATGGCCATGCCATTGAAGCGTATGCCTGGGCCACGCCAGCCGCTTTCACCGTGCCCCGCGCCGTGGTGCAACTGGTGCACGGCATGTCCGAGCACATCCGCCGCTACCGCCATGTGGCCCAGGCGCTGGCCGCGCAAGGCTACTTTGTGTACGGCAGCGAGCACCGGGGGCATGGCCAGTCGGCATTTGATGCGGGCACAGCAGGCGACTTTGGCCCGCGCGGTTTTGCGGCCCTTATAGACGACATGGCTGCAGTGACCCGCGCGCTGCGTGAGCGCCATCCCGGACTGCCTGTCGTCATGGTGGCGCACAGCATGGGTTCGATGGCGGCACAGGTCTATCTGATCGAGCACTCGGCGCTGGTCGATGCGGTCGCGTTGTCGGGCACCGCCGCGCTGGAAATGCTGGATGTGCGCACCTCCGGCTGGACGCCCGAGACGGCCAACGCCAGCGTGGGCACACCGGTCACGCCCGCCGACTGGCTCAGCCGTGACCCCAATGTGCCAGCGGCTTTCATTGCCGACCCGCTGTGTGGCACGCCGCTGACGCTGGAGTCGCTGTTCTCTATCTTCGACGTGGGCAACCGCACGGCAGACACGGCTTTGTACGCCGCTGTGCGCAAGGACCTGCCGCTGTACCTCTTCACCGGCGACCGCGATCCGGTGAACGCCTGCCTAGCTTGGTTCGACCCGCTGGTGAACCGCCTGCGCGGCGCGGGCTTCCGCGATGTGTCCACCCACGTGTACGGCGGCGCGCGCCATGAGGTACTCAACGAGACCAACCGCGAAGAGGTGATTGCCAACCTCATCGCCTGGATACGCCGCGCGGTCGGTTAAGGCCGCGCTCAACCACGCGCCCTGACCGGCGCCTGCCCCCTCTTTTCATCCCGACCTGACGAGTGGCCCCTGGGGCCGCGCGCAGGCCCCTGCACGCCTTTCTTACGCCTTTTCACGCCGTTCTTTCATACCCACAACAGGAGACACATCATGCTTACACCCACCCCATTCCACTGGAAGAAAACACTGGCCGCCCTGGCACTGGCCGGCCTGGCCGCCGCGCAGGCCGCACATGCGGCCGATGTCGAGCTGCTGCCGCCCGGCCTGCTCACGGCCACGACGGCCGAGCAGACCAAGCCCGGCCAGTACAAGAAGGCCGGGCCCTGGCGCATTGGCGTCTCGTGGGCCGGCATGGGCAACAGCTGGATCGTGCAGCTCATCGCCGAGATGCGCCACGCCGCCGCGCAGGACAAGAACATCGGCGAATTCATCTTCACCGAGGCCAACTGGCAGCCCGCCAAGCAGGTAGCCGACGTGGAAGACCTGCTGACCAAGAAGGTGGACCTGCTCATCATCGGCCCCATCTCGCAGGCCATCGGTGCGCCGCTGATCGAGAAGGCCGCCAAGGCGGGCATCCCGGTGGTCACGCTGGGCTCGTATGGCCGCGCTGTGCCGTCCACCACTGAGATCTGGGCGGGCGGCCGCATTTTTGGCCAGCAGGGCGGCGAGTTTTTGCGCAAGGAGTTGGGCGGCAAGGGCAACCTCTGGGTGTTCCGAGGCATTGCGGGCGTAGATGAAGAGCAGCAGCGCTACGACGGGCTGAAGAAAGCCATTGAGGGCAGCAATCTCAAGATCACCAACGAAGTGTTTGGCGACTGGAACTACGCCAAAGCCAAGCAGATCTGCGAGAACCTGGTGCTCTCGGGCCAGCCGGTGGATGGCATCTGGTTCTCGGGCGCAGAGATGACTCGCGCGTGCATCGACGTGTTCAAGGAGGCCGGCAAGCCGCTGGTGCCCATGACGGGCGAGGCCAACAACGGCTTTCTGCGCGTGTGGAAGCAAGCGGGTGTGAAGACTGTGGCACCGATCGTGACGCCGGGCCTGGGCACTGCCGTGGTACGCGCATCGAGCGCGCTGCTAGAGGGCAAGCCGCTGTACCGCTCGTACTTTTCGATGCCGCCCCCGATTGCGCGGGACCAGCTCGACAAATTCTTCCGCCCTGAGCTGAACGACTCCTACTGGATGCCCACGGTGCTGCCCGAAGCCAAGATCGTGGAAACCTACCGCAGCAAGTAACAGGAAGCTCGCACCATGACGATCAAGGAGCGCCAGCCCCTGGTGGAGCTGCGCAGCGTGAGCAAGTCGTTCGGCCAGAACGCCGCGCTCAAGGCGGTCAGCCTGAAGGGCTGGCCCAGCTCGATCCACGCCGTGACCGGCGAGAACGGCGCGGGAAAATCCACGCTGATGAAACTGCTGGCCGGGGTGCACCAGCCCGACAGCGGCGAGATCTTGCTCCAGGGCCGCCGCGCGGCGTTGGGTACGCCCGCCAAGGCGCGCCGCGCGGGGGTGTCCACCGTGTTCCAGGAGCTGACCATCCTGCCCAACCTCACGGTAGCCGAGAACCTGTGCCTGGGGCGCGAACTGACGCGCGGCGGCTTGCTGAACCTGCGCGCGCTTCGGCATGAGGCCTTACAGGTACTCCAGCGCACCGGCATCGCGCTGGGCCCCGACCGGCTGTGTGGCACGCTCAGCGTGGGTGAACAACAATTGCTGGAGATCGCCAAGGGCCTGCATTCCGAGGCCGACATTTTCATCTTCGATGAACCCACCGCGCCGCTGAACCGCGCAGAGGTAGACCAACTCGAAACCCTGCTGCGCGCCTTGAAGGACCAGGGCAAACTGGTCTTCTACATCAGCCACCGGCTGGAGGAGATCTTCCGCTTCTGCGACACCGTGACGGTGCTCAAGGACGGCGCACATGTGGCCACACAGCCCATCGAAGGCCTCACACCCGATGCCCTGGTGGCGCTGATGGTGGGGCGGGAAATGGAAGCGCTGTTTCCCGAGCGCCCGGCACATGTACCCGATGTGCCTGCACTGCAGGTGGAACACCTCACAGCCACACCTCACAGCCCCCCTGTGACATTCATGCTGCGCCGGGGCGAGATCGTGGGCATTGCTGGGCTTGAAGGCCAAGGCCAGCGCGAAATCATCCGCAGCCTGGCCGGGGCACAGGAGCGCAGCAGCGGCACCGTGTGTGTATGGGCAGACGGTGGCCACTCTGTCGCTGTTGCGCCTGGCAGCGTGGCTGCCGCTGTGCGCTGCGGTGTGGCCCTGCTGCCCGAAGACCGCAAAGGCGAGGGGCTGTACCTGGACCTGTCCATCGAAGACAACATCTGGCTCGGCCCCCTGCGCCAGACCCCGCTGTGGCGCCGTGCGCCGCGCGACCCGAGTCTCGTGCGCCATCTGGCCGAGCACATGGGACTGCGCACGCACCCAGCGCAGCCCGTGGGCTCGCTTTCGGGCGGCAACCAGCAGAAGGCCATGCTGGGCCGCTGGCTGGCTGCCGATGTGCAGATTCTGCTGGTCGAGCAACCCACTCGCGGTGTCGATGTGGGCGCCAAAGCTGAAATCTATGAGCTGCTGCGCCGCTTCACGGCCGAGGGCGGCACCATCCTGGCCGTCTCTGGCGACCTGCCCGAGCTGATCGGCCTGTGCGACCGCATCCTGGTTGTGCGTGGTGGCGCCATCGTGGCCGACGTGCCCGGGCACAGCGCCACCGAAGAACTACTGCTGGGCCACGCACTGCGCAGCGAATCTCCCCACGAGGCCACCGCATGACCACCTTGAATCCGGCCCGTACGGGCCTGACGCGCTACACACTCGGCCTACCTGTCGTCCTGGTGTTGCTGCTTGCCACCACGCAGGTGGATTTCCGCTCTACCCAGAACCTTATGAACTTCAGTGGCCAGATCGGCGCATTGCTCATAGTGGCCGTGGGGCAGCTGTTTGTAACGCTGGTGGCGGGCATCGACCTGTCGGTGGGTTCGGTGATGAGCCTGGCATCCGCCTTCGCCGCCACCCAAAGCGATCCATTGGCCGCCGTCGCCATGGCAACCGCCCTGGGAGTTGCAGTGGGAACGGTCAACGGCATGGGCGTGGCCTTCGCGGGCGTGCACCCGCTGGTGATGACACTGAGCACTGCAACTTTTCTGCAAGGACTGGCTTACGTGGTGCTGCCGATTCCTGGCGGCACCATCGCGCCCGCCATGACGGCGGCAGCGACGGGCGAGGCGGCAGGCATCCCGGCACCACTGCTGTGGTGTGCGGCTGCAGCGCTGGCAGCCAGCATCGTGCTGCGCCGAACCCGTTTTGGTGCGCACCTGTTCGCAGTGGGTGGCCACCCGCGCAGCGCCTACCTCAATGGCGTGCGCGTGAAATCCGTGGTCGTGGGAGCCTATGTGTGGTGCTCGGTTGCTGCAGCGTGGGCGGGACTTTTCCTGGCCGCGCGCGTGGCTGCCGGAGACCCGGCTCTGGGGGCGTCTTATGCGCTGGAATCCGTTGCAGCCGTGGCCCTGGGCGGCGTGCAACTGACAGGCGGCGTCGGCAGCGTGGCAGGTGTGGTGGCCGGGGTACTGAGCCTCGGGCTGATGACCAATGGCCTCAACCTGTTCGGCGTATCGCCCTTCATGCGCGGGGTGTTGACCGGTGTCTTGTTGCTTGCGGCCGTGAGCCTGCAGCGCCGGCGCATCGTTGGAATGTGAGTTCGCCCATGTCTTCATCCATGTCCCTATCCTCTTCCCCCGGGCTGGCGTACCGCCTGCAACAGGCAATGACATTCATCCTGGCGCTGCCACCCGCTTATCTGGGCACCGTGGTGCTGCTGGTCAGCGCAGCGGCCCTGAGACCCAACCTTCTTTCTCCGTTCTTGCTACTGCTCATCCTGCGCCAGGCGGCGCCGCTGGGCTTCGCCGCCATCGGGCAGTCTCTGGTGATGCGCTGCCGCTCGCTCGACTTGTCCACAGGTGGTGTGATTGCGGTCGTGTCTTATCTGTTGACCAGCGGCGTGATGCCCTTGCCCTGGCCCATCACATTGCCGCTGTGCATTCTGTTTGGTGCACTGGTCGGGGCATTCAACGGCTTTTTGATCGTGCGGGTGCGTGCTTCAGCGGTCATCGTGACGCTGGCCGTGTCGATGATTCTGTCGGGCACCGTGATTGCGCTGAGCCAGTTCCATGCCGTTGGCGATGCGCCCGAAATCCTGCGTTCCATGGGCCGCGCGCGCGTGGCTGGGGTGCCGCTGGTGCCATTGCTCTGGATTGCGACCCTGGTGCCGTTGGCCCTGTGGCTGCGCCGCAGTGCTTTTGGTCGCGTGCTTGACGCCGTGGGCGCCAACCCGCGTGCTGCGGGCCTGTCGGGACTTCCGCATCTGCGCGTGGTGTTTGTGGCGCATGTCACCTCGGGCGCCATGTCGGCCCTCAGCGGCCTGATGCTGCTGGGCTTCGTGGGAGTAGGCAACGTCAAGCTGGGCGCGGATCTGGCGCTCAACGCACTTGCGGCGTCCATTCTGGGCGGCATCAACTTCGGCAACGGGCGTGGCGGCATGCTGGGTCCGGCGGTTGCGGCGTTCATGCTGGTTTTTCTCTTCAACTTCCTCACTAGCCTGGGCCTGGGTGAGCCCGGCAAGCTGATGCTGCAGGGCACGCTGATCGGGGCGGCTGCACTGGCCTATTGCTTGCGCCACAAAGACTCGGCGCACTGATTTCACACAACCCAAAGAAGCTCAATATGGCAGATGTTTTCAAAGATGGCTTGCTGCACGGGCAGCACGCACTGATCACGGGTGGCGGCAGCGGCATCAACCGCCGCATAGCAGAACGTTTTGCAGCCCAAGGGGCAGCGGTGTCCATCGTGGGACGCAGCCTGGAACGGGCTGAAGGCGCGGCCACCGCCATCCGAGCAGTGGGTGGGCAAGCGCAGGGCTTGTCGGCGGACGTGCGCGATTTCGACGCGCTGGCCAGCGCCTTCAGCCAGGCACACGCAGTCTTTGGCCCGGTGGACATCTGCATCGCGGGCGCGGCGGGCAACTTCGTGGCCGAGGCCGCCAACATGTCCTCCAATGGCTTTCGGACAGTGGTGGACATCGACCTTGTCGGCACCTGGAATACCTTCCGCGCCAGTTTGGCGCTGCTACGCGAAGGACGATCCAATCTGCTGGCCATCTCCGCAGTCCAATCGGTGATGCCTATGGCCACACAAGCGCATGTGTGTGCGGCCAAGGCAGGCATCGATATGCTGGTGCGCACGCTGTCCATCGAATGGGCGCAGCGTGGTGTGCGCTGTAACGCCATAGCACCCGGCCCGGTGGCGGATACAGAAGGCATGAGGCGCCTCGCACCTGAAGGCGACGCGGGCTGGGCGCGCGTGCTGGCGGGCATTCCCATGGCGCGAGCCGCAGACCTAGATGAAATTGCAGACTTGGCGCTGTTCCTGTGCAGTGGCGCTGCCCGCTACATCCATGGCACAGTGGTCACCATCGATGGTGGGCAGACCAACCTGGGCTCACTGCCGTTCGGCAACGCGCTGCTTGAGTCATTGAGGCCTCACCCCTCCTGAACGTGGGATCAGTGAAGCATTCTCGTTCTTCCGAAAGCTCTGAAAAATGTCGGATCAGCTTCACCCCTGTCCGCAAGGAAACCGCAGAGGTTCTGCACCAGGTGGGCTTGCGGGTCGTACGAGTGCAGGACTGGTTTTAATTGCGACCTTGAGAGCGTCTGGTTTAGGCGCAGATCTGTCGTCCGACTGTCCCCGCTGAACGTCGACAACCAGCCTGAAGCTGCCATGTCGGGGGGCGGCTCTGCACCGGTTGCTGCCATTCACTGACGCGCTTCCACAGCACGGTGACCAACCCAAAGCGGTCGTTGGCCGCGCCTGTACTTTGTTCAATCGGACGGCGGATATCTGGTGGGTAGCTGCCGTTTTCGCCCGGCAGAATCAGGGCAACGCCACAAAGGTCCGGTTTCGACGATCGCGAATAGGTGCTGCCGACCCAAAGCGGGTGTAGCGACTAATCAAATGGCCGTCTGACAGCGGTCATTCAAGCGCGTGTTGATTTCCACGCAGAAGTGACCCACTAACCC
>NZ_JBMDJC010000036.1:0-25043 GCF_057808995.1 Acidovorax sp. FG60 | reverse complement strand
ATGGTGGTGGTCTGACTTAAACCAACCGGCCTCCACGAAACCCGGGGCGGTTCACCCTTACTCCGTATCCCTATAACATTCAGTCCTGAATTCACGGCAGAGGGAAAAATCACTTTTCCGCGTTCTCTCCCCTTCGTTTTCCTTCATAGGCTTCCAAAATCGCATGAAAGTTAGCGCTTCAATTCAGGCCGCTCGCTTGTCTTTCTCGGACCCACGCATCGACCAGGAACGCGTCCCAACCGACGCATCTTTGTGATAACCGATAGCGGGCAGGGAATGTGGGATCAAAGTACTTCGAGTTTTTGTTTCCCTTGTCGTAGATCGCGGTTCTGGACAATCCGGTGGCCTTACGCACGTCTGAAATGCGCCAAGTCTGGCGAAGCTGTTGTGCGGTGTTCATGTGGAAAGCTCTCTCGTGTTGTTGCGACAACTGAAGATTACTGACGCACCTACAGCTCGTACATGCACACGCTGGGTGTAAAAAAATACTCACCCGGATGCATCCTGTGCGTTCCATGGAGAGGAGCTGAGCCACCGTTCTTGGTTCGGGCATTTGGCAGCGCTGGGTAGTTGACTGATGCGGGGGGTTGCCATCCGCCGGGGAAGTCAGGTCTATCAGACCCAAAAAGTTACTTCCCAAACCAATTAAATCAACGCGATAGCCGGCACTTCGCAATTCATGGAGCGGCGTGAAGCCCCAGCGGCCCACCAGGGTCTGTCCGCTCCCCTTGCTGTCACGTAGACTGTGGCGAGTGCGGCGGTCAGTCGGTACAGCGACTTTAAAACTTGCAAGTGCAGGGGATCGCCGCACGCAACTTCGGGCCCGGCGCACCTCCCGTTGCGATCTGAGAGCGGGGAACTGCGGGCGGGACACGGCCACGACCGTATGCTTATGCGGATGAGCCGTGTATATCGTCTCGAATGTTGGCCTGGTTCCACAACCCCCGATCCATGGATGCGTGAGCGAAAAAAATGGGCTTAGCAGGATACGCCGAATGCGTTCTGAGCCAAGGCGCGCAAGGACGGTGTGCTGAGAGGTTCTGTCGTTCTCGGTGAACGAGGTCCATGCATGCCGTGCTGGCATCGGTTCGTCCAGAGCAAGCCACGTATTGAACGCACTAGGGAGGAAGTTGTGACTTTTGAAACCAAGCTGGTGGATGGCTTGCACAAAGGGCTTAGCTCATGGGCAAATTCGCCGGGGGTACTGACCGTGGCGCGAAACGGCGGTGCGGAATCAGCTATACGCGCGCATTTGCTTCACGATTTGGAGGAAGCCACTTCCTGCATCGCCTTTACAGAAGCGGATCGCAATAGGATTGACATCGCTCTGCGACCGAAAAGTGCGCCGGATGACGAAGTGGTGTTACTTGAGTTGAAGCACAACCTTTTACATCGCCTTCAACGACGATATATCCGCAACTCTTTTGACAGTGCAGTTGGCCAGCTTCGAAAAGCGGATGCTCAGATTGAGAACGTCACCGAGCGCTACTACCTTCACTTCGTAGTCGGGCTGAGCATTGATGCTCCGATAGATGAAAATCCGCACGGACTGATCTCGGCACACAACCAGCATGTCCCCGCATACAAGGAATTTCTTCCTGCGAACGCGTTGAAAGAAGAGCTTGGAATCGTACAGGCCATCTTCAATGCGCCACCTGCGCTATACCTTATTTCCGAAAATCCAAAGAGCCCTACTGCGTCAGCGTCGCTGTATTGCTGGCTTTTTTCGGTACCTCAGGAGGGCGACGCCGTCCCCATAGGACGCCTATCAAAGCTTGCTCCTCCTAACTCAAAATGACCCTGTAGTAGTTGCTACCGCGTGAGCAGTTACGTGCAGTTTGCAGAGCGTTGATTGCGAAAGAGTGATGCTTCTGGATCTCGTGCCTAGCAGCGTGGTCCAAGGAGAACTCAACTGGGAAGAGGAGGACCAACGGGGCAGGACAAAGCTGATGGTGGTGTTAGACATGCTAAGCCAGCGCTACGGAAAAGGCACCGTTCATTCAGGCGCCACTGGCGACTCTAACAAGGGCAAAGACTGGGGGATGAAGCAGGAGAGGCGCACGCCGCAGTACACAACGCGGTGGGAGGATATGCCGGTGGCGCGCGCCTAACTTCGTGGTCGTAAGCCTTGCAACCCTAGCAGATGGCAGCTTCGACGCTGCCATCTGGTGGGTTCTCGCCTCCCCGCACGGGAGACAACACGCGAAGCAGGCTATAGTGTTTGTAACAAATTTGTTCAAAATTAGCCATCGAATCGATTGTTATGCTGTCATTTGCCACCGAATTCCCTGTCGAAGCGACGCGCACTTCTATCGACTTTCTTGCTGCGGTACGAGCGTGGTTGCTGGGGTCGCCGCATACCGTATTTGAAGTCTCGGACCTCTCTGACTTGGAAGCCAAAGATGAGTTCTCGGCGAAAAAGTCAAACGAACTGATTGAAGCATTGAAGTACGAAGCTACTGGCGTGGAAATGGCCGCTATCCGGTACACGAGGCTGGACCGCGGCCTCGAATGGGTATCAACCATCGTGTTCTCGCGAGGTCTGCCTTCAAACTGGATCGGAATTAGAACCTCTTGCGAATCTCAGCACGCGGCCGCAAAACTTCCGATTGCTAGGAAGCCAGTATTCGTAAAAACTTTCTTAACGCTCCTTGGCGGTGGCGTTGATGGAGAAATGAAAGTGCAGGCGGTTCCTCTTCGCCTTGCCAACTCTGACATCCCATTAGCCGCACGGTGCATATCAGGCAAAGCCGGTTGCCGCCTTCCGCTCGTCTACGTGAGCGCAAAATTCAAGGGCGGACACATTGTGAACGTAGATTCCTTAGCCGAGGCGCTTGCCGGCATGGCTCACGTGCTGGTTGAACCAAATCGCCCTTTCTCAACGCGGCTGATGAATGAGGTCGGTTCGCAAAACGTGTATGGAGGCGCAATTGGCGTCTATTGGCCCGAGGGTGGTGGAAGACGTTCCTTCTTTTTACATCACGAATCGGAGTCATCGCTCGAAATGGAGCGCGCAGTCGTTGAAGAAGTTCGCAGCGCACTAGCCAATCGGCGTCCATTTGCCCGTGTCACTTGGTCAGCAGTACAGGAGCTCATTTCTCGTCGTACCTTCGCTGCCTTGCGTGAACAGGGGTCAACGGAAGTGCAGAAATACGTTGACGAATTCGACAAGGAAGTGAGGTCCAAACAAGAGGAACTCGACGATGCTGAGCGTGAAATATCACGCCTTGAGGCAGAGGTAAGAAAGTACCAGGCACAAAATCCGATGCAATCAGGATTGGTCCTGCAAACCACACCTGAGCAAGATTTATACGCCGGAGAACTAATCGGGGTCGTCCGAGATGCTATCGCTGATGCAGTAACCCGCGTCACAGAAGACAGTAGGCGCCAGCACGTCCTGAACAGCATCGTTAAAGCAAATCCCCCTACTGGGGAAGCCGAAGCAATGCGAAACCGTCTAAAAGCACTCCTCCGTGACTTCAGGAGTATGGATGCTAGGGTACGAAGTGCATTGCAAGAAATGGGGTTCGACATATCCGAAGAGGGAAAGCACTACAAGATCGTTTTTCAAGGCGACGACCGCTACACATTCACGATGCCTAAGAGCGGAAGCGATCACCGGGGAGGACTAAATCTCGCGGGAGACATTTCACGCCTGTTACTCTAACCGCGTCCTGCCCCGACTGGTGCTGAGGACTTCGTGCACAGATCACTTTCCGGTGGGTCGAGCCCTCTTACGCTCCTGCTCCAGAACGTTCATGGCATTTTTAACAACGTCTCTGCCGTACTTGTCTTCAAGGCGCATCACGATGAAATGGCCACGAGCAATGGTCTGGTAGTAGTTTGTAAATAGGATATTTAGCGTCGCTGCGGAGGCTGCACCCAATACGGGAATGATTAAGGCAGCTGTCTTTGATGTCAGAGAGATCCTGAATATTTCGAGGATCTGAGCGACGTATTGCGCAATCCAGCTACCAGCCTTGTCAGTTGTGATGCCCTTGGCGAGTTTTGTAGCTTCACCTGCGGCACGCTTTGTTGCCTCAGCAGCGAGTTCTTCGGCAGCCTTCTTTGCAACATGCGCCAAACTGCTGCGAGCAGCAAAGTACCCTTCAAAAGCATCGTCGTCATTTGGCGTGTTGGCTCCGAGCGCTAGTACTGACGCACATTCAATACGTACCGCTGGCGATAGTACGTCGAACCCCTCACTGCGCGCCACATCGGCGATGGCCCGCAAAGTCAGCGTAGTGGTGACTGGAACTTCCAAAAGGGCACCTGGTAAACCAAAGACGCCAAAGGCTGCGCCAGATACTCCGGTTAGTGCCTTGTGCACTTTAGTTGATGCGGCAGTTCCAGGGCCGTCGCGCATCGTGAAGGTTGCGCCCGCTAGGGCGCTTATCAGTGCCTTGTGAGCGATTTGAGTCAACTTGGCCTTCGCCCATTTTGGAAGCGCCTTTGCTCCGGGTTTTAGGATCAAACTGCCAATCGCACTCGAAATTAAGACCGTCAAGCTTTCTGTCTGAAGGCAGTCAACAGCTTTTCGTAGGTCTTCATAGTCATTCTGATTCGCACTGATGTCTTGGCCTTTATCCATGTAATTCCCCCTGTTGTTTATGCGCTGACAAGAGCATCCAGATGCTATCGCTTTGGCCGGTACTCAGTGGCTCTGTGTTCATGGGACATCAGGGGACTGCTACAAGGTGATCGCGGGCAGGGCGTGCCTGCAGCCACGCGGCCAGTCCAGGGGCGTCTGCTCGGCATTCGTTGAGCGCTTGTGCCGCCTGCGCCCGCCACGCCAAATCCCCCGGCTCTTGGAAGTCGCGACGCAGGTCTCGAATGACCAGCAGAGCTTCCTCGGCCCATCGACGAAAATCCCCAAGGTCCCAATAAGCAACCCTGCCCAAATGTGGAATGGCACCTTCCTTGGCACTCTTGGCTGGCGTGACAAGCACGGGCCGAATGTCCGCGTTGACGGACGCAGGGACATGTTCACGCAACCAGTCCGGGTGGGAGGCTGCCTGTCTCGCCTTGGTCGCGTCGATGAAGGATGTCTCGCCTTTCGCGTTGGCATGGTCCTCAAAGACGAAGGCGATGTTGCCGATGATCCACCACGGGTCAGGCGAAGCATCGTCCTCTCGCTTGCCGGCGGTAAAGCCCAGGTGTTCGCCCAATAGGACTTGAGCCTGTTCGAAGGACCTTCCCTCGCTCAAACCTTGGCGAATCTTGTTCTCTCGCGCTGAGAAATCCCTGTTGTGCAATGTGCCCAGCTTTACGAGGTACGCTTCGAGTTGTTCTACCTGCAGCAGCAGAGTCCCGTGCTCTACCTCCTCGGGCGTCGGTTCGGCAGCCACGCCGCCGCGCGAGAGGCCGATGAGCCAGGGAATGCCAGCGGCCGCGTCCTTCGCCTTGCGGTACTGCGAGCGAGCGTACGCGTCGAAGCCCGCCTCGCCCGCATTAGCTGCGGCCTCAGCAGAGGTTCCGGCTAAGTAGTGCCACAACGCTCGGTAACCGCGTAAGGCAGTGTCAGTCAAGCCGCCCAGAACTTCCCGAGCTGCGTCGTAGGCTCTAGCGTAGTCCTCGTTCCACATCGCCGTCTGCCACGCGACTTCGTGAGCTACAACGCCCTCAAGCTGGTCCATGGCCGGAAACTTTGCCTGTATCGCTGCTTCCCGCGCATCCAGGATGCTTTGATTGGCTTCCTCCCAGTCTTGGTCGTGGTCCAAGAAGATGCTGAAGTTGTCCAGCAGGTCCTGCTGCTGGATCTTGGTGGACTGATCCACACCGAACTCGAGCTCCGCTTGTAATTCGGGGTGGAAGAAGGAACGGCGCTTGCGATCCGTAAGGTAGGCCGGTAACTCGTCCCCGGTAACCACGACCGCTGAATAGTCGTTGAGGCCGCGCGTACAGCGTCCGATTGCCTGGAGCACACGTGTCTGAATACGCTCATTGAAGAGCAAACTCGCTCCCATGCGGTTGATCAGAAAGCGCTCCTGCAGATTTGTAGTCCGAGAGAGTCCTTCAATAAACAGCAGCCGACAGTAATCGTCCGGGAAGTCGATCCCATCATAGCGGTTGGCGATCACCGCCACGGCTCGATCCGTCTGGATGAAATCGGCCTTACTGACCTCCAGATCGGCCGCCGCGAACACGGGGTACTTCAACTGTTCTCTAACATCCTTGATCACCACGTCGGCGTCCAGCGTACTGGGAGTAAGTACGAGACTACGTCCGGCCTTGCGCATGAGGTCTCTGCGCAACTGCAGAGTCTCTTCTTCGGTAAGCGATTTTTCGGGGAACAGGAAAAAGCGCCTCCCGATGCCCTGGCGATCCCATCCTTCGGGGATTGGCAGGCGCTTGATGCGTGGCCGTCCCGTGAGGCGCTCCAAGTCGCCGCCGGCCCCCAAGGTCGCGGACATAAAGATTCGCTGCTTCGCGCCGACGAAGGGGGCGTGCGACCAAGTCGGAGGAATCAGTGGCCGAAGCATTATTTCGCTAGAGGACACATACAGCTGACAAGCATGGAGATGGCTTGAAAGCATGCGCCAGGGATAGCGGTGGTCGGTGTCGCCAACGTTGGCTGTAATCGTCGCACGCAGTTCCGCTGCGATTTCGGTCAACTGGTGACTCGGGATCATGTCGACCCAGCCCACATCGTCGATGCCTTTCCAGTCGCCTGTGAGACGGGCGAAATTGTGGGCGGGCAGAACCGCCTTAAGCACACCGGCTATAGCCTTGAACAGCGCATCGTCCGCAGCTTCGAACCGACTGACGCGCAACGTCCACTGGCTCGCCATGTAGTTCTCGGCTGCGTGGGCATCATCGACGATGATGATGTCTGGACTGTCGAAGAAAGGGTTTGTGTTGAAGAGGCTGTTGTACGTGGTCACGGCCACGCGTTCGCCGTCCTGGTAGGCCGCCTTAGCCTCGGGTGTGTATTGCTTGATCCTTCCGGTAAATGGCTCAACGGTCAGACCATACTTTGCCGTCGCCTCTTCCGCAACTTGGTGGACGAGTTGCCGTGTAGGACACAGGTAGACGATGCGCTCACGAAACTTGCGCCTCCGCCATTCGGCAAGCAACAAACCCACCAGCGTCTTGCCACTGCCGGTAGGTAACTGGAGGGCAACATCCGGTGCGTCCAACGCCTGGCCGACGTAGTTGCGCAGCACTTGGCCTTGGTGATCGAACAGGCTAGCGTGCTTTCGCCGGGGCAGGTCGCGAAACAGGCGGTCCGGGCTTTCCGGGACTGCAGCATGTGTTGTCGGTTTCTTGAAAGCCATTTGTGCAGAGTCTCCTATTCGAGTAGATTGCTTGATGCGTGACGACGACGCGAAGTACAGCAGCATCCAAGTTGCACTGTGTTTGCCTTCATTCTGAGGTACCCCGGCAGGACTAGGACAGACAGACTGTACCCACATCCCATAGCTGGAAGGCGCCAGCCGGAACGATGGTGAGGCGCCCCTCAGACTGGACATCGAAGGCGGAACCGCGGGTGACCGCCACCGACGCAAAACCGGCCGATCAAAGGGCATGCTCAACCTTCCCTTTGGATCGACTCTAGTACGTTTCGCACAAGATCAGTTGTAAGGCGGACCGCAGGAAATGCACATCCAGTGCCCGATATCGGTTGTACAGCCGCCATGCGAGCCAATGCCGGTCGAAAGTCCGGAAACGGCCACCCCAGCCACTCCTGCGTCCGATCATCAGCGACAAAGTTTGGCCTGAGCCTGGACCCAAGATCCAGCATTAATAGGTGGTACGTGGCCTGATATTCGCGATGGCTTCGGTGCTTTAATCTGCGCTCGAAAGCAACTTGCAATCTGTTGTGAACCACTTTTCCCATCGCCTATGCCGTGTGCGCTTGGCGGCGCTGCTGGCGCTGACCCTGACTGGTGCAGCCGTCCCAAATTTTGCCTGGGCACGGTTTCCTCCGTTCGACAGCGTGTCGTTGCTCACGCCCAAGCCCACATCCGTCGCGCAGTGCCCACAGTTCTTTGCCAATGGCACTCCACCTTCCATCAAGCCTCGGCCTCAGTTGAGAGAGCTTTGCTACGAGTCCTTTGCAGTGCTGCACTCAGGCACGACTAAGACGCCCGTGTATGTGGCCCAGCGCTTGAACCGCAGGCTCATTGAAGATGCGGATGAGAAGCTGGCCAAACGCTTCTTTGCAGATGATCGCTTGCCCAGTGCAGAGAGGGCCGAACTGGAGGATTACAAGGACTCTGGCTACAGCCGAGGTCATATGGCGCCTGCGGGAGACATGCCCACTCCGACAGCCATGGCTCAAAGCTTCAGCCTAGCCAACATGGTTCCGCAGAATGCCCAGCACAACGGCGGCGCGTGGAACAAGATCGAGCAGGACACGCGGCACTATGTGAGGCGTGCAAAGGGGATGTGTTTGTGATCACTGGGCCGGTGTTTACGGATGCAGGGCCGAGTATCGGCGCCAACGGAGTGAAGGTACCTACTTACCTTTACAAGCTGGTGTATGACGCCACCACGCAGAAGGCCTGGGCACATTGGCAGCAAAACCGGAGACAGTGGGCCGGCCGATCAGCTATCAGGAGCTGGTGAACCACACTGGCGTGGACTTTCTGCCAAGAAACGCATTCCAGCACTGATCGTCAACACCGCAAAGCGGCCTGGGCAATTGCACGGTTGCCATCTGGATGAGGACTGGCTCCTGTAGCGCGCTTAGAGCTAATTCAACTCGTTTAATCCAGTGCTCCTGGCTCCCTCAACTCATCCCGTGTCTGTTTCGAGCGGTCTCTATCTGCTTTCTTCCATAACTTTCGGCCTTTGGACTGTCAAAATTATCTTGTCAAACAGATGCGCCCTTGCCTAATATGCGACCGCATAACCACAGCAAGGAGGGACGCGCATGACGACAACACCCCGACTGAGAGGGCTGCGATTCAATCACGCATTGACAATTGTCCTGGTCGGCATGCTCTGCACTGCCTGCACTTCAATTTCGCCGCCACCGCCGCTTGCGGAGGATTCGAGGGTCCAACCGGTGACAACAACTACACCGCCTAACACCAGTGGTGTAGACCCCTACGTTGTCTTCAATCGTGCGCTGTTGACTGCACAGTCTGAAACAGCAAAAAACGAGGACCAAATCAACCTGCTGAATCAAGGCTTTGCACTTGTTGACTTTCGTTGCAACCGCTATTTCACAGCGTTAGGCAAAGCTGAACAGGACCTTCGCTTCACGCGAAAGCAGACCACCTTGACTTCCGGGATCGTGCTCTCCGCTCTTGGCTTGGCCAGCGCGTCAGCTAAGACGATCGCAAACGTGGGCGCAATGTTCAGCTTTGGCACAGCGTCGATGGACTCGTATGCGGATGCCTATATTTTTTCGCCTGATGTCAAGGCTGTGCAGCGGTTAGTGGCCGACGCAATGGGAAGCTACCGTACGAAATTCATCAAGGAAAGCGGCTCGCAACCTACGTTTAGCTATACCGGTGCGGTAAGCACCCTCACGGAGTACGAGTCATTTTGCGAGCCGCACGGAATACGCGATCTCGTCAATAAATCGCTTGCGCAGGTACGCACTACCACCGAACCCTCCTCTTCAACGGGACCGACACCAAACGTAGCAGCGCCAGCCGCCCCCCCAATAGACCAGAACGGGGTGAAGCCGCCTGAAACACCTGCGGTGTCGGCGCTTCAGATGATGCCACGCATAGACGTGCGCGTGGTGCCCCGCTGACTTAGGCAGATTCCGTAAGGCTTTCTGCACGGGAGGGACGCGGGCAGAGAAGTGAGTTATCACTACGAGAGGGATAGGATGCATATTACTTCAAGAAGGCTGGCGGCGGTGATTGGAATAGTTTGCGTTACCCAGCCAGGATTGACTGATGCACATAGCTTTCCTGCCGGCGACCAAATCGTCAATCCTGAGCGGCTCGCGGCAGACCGGGACAGCGCCAGACTAAATTTTTTAGCGCGGCAAGCGAAAAGGAATGGTGTTTCAGAAAGCACGGTAGAAGCAGCTAGGTCAATTTTCTACAACGGTTACAGATGGGCCAAAAGCGACCTCAAGGTCTGCTTCTGGAATGGCACCGAAGAAATTCAGCGTGAGGTGATGCAAATCGCAGCCGTTTGGACTGATGCCGTACCTTCAATGAAATTTGTATTTGAAGAGAACGGAAAAATCCGTCGATGCCAGATTTCTGATCTACAGAACTTTTCAAAACTCTCTGATATTCGAATCACACTGTTGCCTGACGAACGCAGCCTGTACCATCCTCAAGACCTACCGCAGAAAAGCGGCGACTGGGCCTATCCTGGGCGCGCAGTTTCACAAGACGTTCGGTTCCCAACAACCATGAATCTGGTTGGAGCCCTCCGTCTTCGCGAAAAAAACTTGTTGAGTGACTACTACTTCAATGTGAGACACGAATTCGGTCATGCATTATCCTTAGCTCATGAGCATCAAAGAGCCATATGCAAGGGTTGGTTCAACATTAAAGCGATTGCAAAAGAAACGGGTTGGAGCGAGACGCAAGCTGCTGCACAGGTCGATTCCATTGATGAATCCAGCAATGCATTTGGGTTCATCGGCGCCTACAATCCCGAATCGATTATGCAGTATAATTTTGCCCCCTCTTGGTACCAGCCCGATTTACCTGGGAAACCAAATCCCTGTAGGCGACGGAATGAAGTGGTAGATCTTTCGGATATGGACAAGTATGTCGTTGCGGCCTTATATGAACCATCGCGCAACGAGTCTCCGACGCGCAAGGAGTTCATAATCAAGGCAAGGGCGGAGGCTGCGCAGCGAATGGCAGCACTACCATCGACTAGCACTACGACTGAGCAAACATCACAGGCAGCAAGCATTGAGTCCGCCCTACGTGATTTCGAGCGGACAATGAAATCAACCTCTCAAATAACAATTCAGATTTATCCACATAAGGTGGATGAGGCAAAGGTGATGACTGCAATCTCCAACCTTGGGTATCCGCTCATAGGAAAAAATGGGGTCCGCATAAGAAATGTCTCAAAGAACACCAATCCGAGCCTACGTGACGATCCAACAAACACACTTTTATATACACCGGATGTGTCCGATCAAGATGTCCGATACATAGCTTTGGCGTTGGTGTCGGCTGGTATAAAAATTCGGAGCATCCAACCATACCGCCCCCACAAGCGCAATGGAAATGCCAATCGATCAAATCTTGTGCAGATCGGCGCTGACGTGACCAATCGCAACAGGGCTGAACTATCTGTCAATGATATCTTGGATAAGAAGCTGCCAATTTACGGAAATATTTCCCGATAAATAATCCGCAGAATTCCTCGTGCTGAGGGTATTCATGGAAATACCTCTGTACGAGGTTTGGCTCGTGGAACGTGGGATCAGGTGCGCTGCGCGGTTCCTCGCCAATCCAAGATGTCGATCAGACCAGCCAAGCCCGCGCATTGGCTTAGTTAATTTTTGGTCAATGTGAAACTCGCTCGACGAAGTGCGACTTCAATATTGCTCCGGCCCTATGAAGTTTGAATGAATCTGGCGATTTCACAATGAAGGAATTCCAAAAACTCATGACTTCACAGGGCCGGATCTATAGTGTCTGGAGGCAATGCCCGTCTGCATTTGAATCCTCTTCAGTTCCACATATACCTATTGCTATCCAGGTAACCCTACCCTGACCAGCCTCCGGTTGGTCTGATTTCACCCCACCCCCAAGCCCGGTGCACGTTCTCGTGCCCCGGGCTTTTTTGCGTCCATCGCAAGGAGCTTTCCATGACTGTTTGTCCCATCTGCAAATCCACCCATGTCACCACCCGCCAAGTCGGTCGCGATGCCGGAAGAACCCTTGGCGGTGTCGCCGGAGCGGCCAGCGGCGCTGCCAGCACGTGGTCTGGTGCCCAGGTCGGAGCTTCGTTCGGCGCTGTTGCTGGCCCCGTTGGCATCGCGCTTGGCGGCATCGCTGGTGCCCTGTTGGGCGGCCTGCTCGGCGCCACGGCGGGTTCGGTTGCTGGCAGCCGTTTGGGCGATGTCGTTGACGCGCACTACCTCGGCAACTGCGAATGCCAGGACTGCGGTGCTGTGTTCACGAGCCCCTCCCGTTCTTGACCCCGTTTACCCCGCTGCCTCTGCTGGAGGCCGCTGCTCTTTCCTTCATTCCTCTCTCTATCCCTCTCTATCTCTGTCCATCTTCATTACGAAAGCCCCCCATGTCCCACCTCATCGAAACCATGGCCCATGTCGGCCAGACCCCTTGGCACCAACTGGGCAATGCCCTGCCAAAGCAGCAACCCATCGACGTCTGGGCCCAGGCCGCAGGCATGCAATGGCATATCCGGGAGACGCCGGTGCGCTACCTGGCGACGGACGACACCTCCAACCTCTACGGCGAAGCCATGGAGTTTCCCGACCAGAAGGTGCTGTACCGCAGCGATACGAAGGCCCCCTTGTCCGTGGTGTCGGGTCGCTACCAGGTGGTCCAGCCCAAGGAAGTGCTGGAGTTCTACCGGGATCTCACGGAGGTCTCAGGCTATGAGCTGGAAACTGCCGGTGTCCTCAAGGCCGGGCGCAAGTTCTGGGCACTGGCCCGCACGGGCAAGACCTCGGCCCTCAAGGGCAACGATGTGGTCAACGGTTATCTGTTGCTGGCCACCTCCTGCGATGGCAGTCTCGCCACCACGGCCACGCCCACCACGATCCGGGTCGTCTGCAACAACACCTTGTCCATCGCCCTCAGTGGTGCGACCAGCGCCATCAAGGTGCCCCACAGCACAACCTTCGATGCCCAGGCGGTGAAGAAGCAGTTGGGCATTGCGGTCTCCCAATGGGACAGCTTCATGTACCGCATGAAGACGCTCTCAGAGCGCAAGGTCAAGAGCCACGAGTCCATGAACTACTTCCTCAAGGTGCTGTGCCAGACGGATGCCCATGCCGACCAGGCGATGGGGCTCACGAACGAGCGTGCCCTCAAGAAAGCGCAGGCGATGTACGAAGGCCAGGGCCGAGGTGCCGAACTGCAGGCGGCCAAGGGCACGGCCTGGGGCCTGCTGTGCGCCGTTACCGAATTCGTGGACCACGAGCGGCGGGCACGCAGCCAGGAATACCGCCTCGACAGTGCTTGGTTCGGCCAGGGCGCCGCCCTCAAGCAGCGGGCGCTGGAGCAGGCGCTGCAGTTGGCATCGTGAGTGCAAGGTTCAACGGTCCAAAGCGCCGAAGCAAAAGAGCCTTCCTTCATTTCTTTCCACCCCTTCCGCCGCAAAGCCCCGGCCCTTGAATGGGACCGGGGCTTTTTGTTGGGCGGGAGTTTCCATATCCAAGGAGTCACCATGTCTCAACCCTCTGTTCATACAGATTCCGTTTCTGCGCCGTCTTCCTCGGCACTCCCTAAGGCCCGACCCGCTTTGAAGCTGGTCAAGACGAACACCCTCAAGCGTGACGATTGGCTGGAGGTGCGCAAAGGCGGCATTGGCAGTTCCGATGCCGCCGCTGCCGTGGGCCTGCATCCCTACAAGTCCCAGTTGCAGCTGTGGATGGAGAAGACCGGGCGCGATGCCGGTTTGCCGGTGGTCGATCCCAATGATGACCAAAGCCCTATGTACTGGGGCACGCTGCTCGAACCCATCGTGGCTGCGCACTACACCCGGCGCACGGGCAACCGGGTGCGGCGTGTCAATGCGGTGCTGCAACACCCTGAACATCCCTGGATGCTGGCGAACCTTGACCGGGAGGTCATGGGCGCTCCGGACGTCCAGATCCTTGAATGCAAGACGGCAGGCATTAACGGGGCCAGGCTGTGGCGCGATGGTGTGCCCGAGTATGTCCAGCTGCAGGTCATGCACCAGTTGGCCGTGACCGGCAAACAGACCGCGGATGTGGTCGTGCTCATGGGCGGGCAGGAACTGCAGGTGTTCCGGATCGAACGGGACGCCGAGATGATCGCTCAGCTCATCCAGTTGGAGCAGCAGTTCTGGGGCTTCGTAGAGCGGGATCAGGAACCACCGGCCGACGGCTCCGACTCTGCGGACCTCGCCCTGCGTTGTCTCTATCCCCGCGACAGTGGAACCACGCTGGATCTCTCGACTGACCTAGAGATGTCAGGGGTGTTTTCCGACCTGCTGGCGGTGCGGGAGGTCATCACCACCCAGACCGCACGGGAAGCCCAGCTCAAGCAACGCATTCAGCAGCGCATGGGCGAAGCCACACGGGCTCTGTTCGAGACCGGGGAAGTGTCCTGGAAGCGCAGCAAGGACGGAACTGCCCTGGACACCGCGCAGTTGCTCAAAGATCGGCCCGAACTGGCACAGGCCTATTCACTCACCAAGCCAGGCAGTCGGCGGTTTCTGGTGCAGCAATAGCCGAGGCGAGGTGGGCGCAAGAACCCACACCCCGTACCCATCAACCACTCAACAGCGGACCTCCACCACATCGGTGCGGGTCCGCTTCTTTTTGTCTCGAAAGGAACCACCATGCTCAAAGGTTTGGCATTGACACCCCCGGTCATTGGCCGGATATCGATTGGCAAAGTCGTGGAGAAGAACGGCAAGCGCTTGCCGGAGAAGGATGACGAATTCACCATCACCAGCCAGGTGCAGAACCGCGATGGCTGGGTAAACCACCCGCTCGATGAGCAGTTGCGCAAGGACAAGAACACCAAGCTGCGCAGCATTCCCGTGCGCCTGCTGTTCGACGATCCGGACCTGAGCCTGCGGGCGAACTACACGATGTTTGATCGGGCCACCGGACGGCCCCTGTGTGTGGGCAATGGGGAGAGCTGCAAGCGGGCCACGCTGTCCGGGATGCAGAGCTTTGCGTGCCCGTCACCTCAGGCATGCCCCTTGGCCGAAGGCGGCAACTGCAAGCCCTATGGACGCTTGAATGTGCGTATCGACGTGGAGGGAACCGGGAGTGATGAACTGGGCAGCTTTGTGCTGCGCACCACAGGGTTCAACAGCATTCGCACGCTCTCGGCTCGGCTGCGCTACTTCCATGCGCTGTCGGGTGGCTTGCTGTCCACCTTGCCCCTGGAACTGCGCCTGCGGGGGAAGTCCACCACGCTGTCGCACCGCACGCCGATCTACTACGTGGACCTCACGCTCAGGGCGGAGACCACGCTGGCGCAGGCCATCGCCGGGGCAAGGGCTGAGTGGGGGGCACGCCAGGCAGCGGGGATGGACCAGGCGGCGTTGGATGAAGCGGCCAGGGCCGGGTTTGCGCTTGGGGAGTTTGAGGAATCCGAGGAGGACGGGGCTGCAGTCGTTGAGGAGTTCTATCCGGACACGGACGGGAGCTCAGGAGACGGACTAGATCAGGCCCTTCAAGATGCCGGGCACGGGTCATCGCAGCCGCAGAGCGCACTACAGAGGCACTCTGGACCCCACCGCAATCTCGGCCAGAAGCTGGGGGAACGGCTGAAGGCCCAGGGTATGGCGCCCATCGGCGCGCCTCGCCTGGGATCGGTCATAGATGCAGGGGTAGGCCATGGCAGCGGCTGACAAACCTGGGAGGCCGCGCGCCAGCCGCTCTGCATCATTGGTGCAGGTGTACACGGCAGGGCTGCGGTGGGACACGGAGCCGGTGGTCACGGCGTTGGCGCCGACGCAGGATGCGCGGTCCACCATGCCCTTGCACCGTTTGCCGCTGGTATGCCCTTTGGAAGAACCTCCAGGAGATCACCACACTCTCTGGACGGCACTGTGGCAGGCGGCATGTCTGATGCGTCCTGAGTTCTCGCCCGTTCAGTGGCGGCCCCGGGTGCAACGCTTGGCACGGGTAGCGAATGCACTGATCCACGAGGGGGACACGGACGTTGACGCACCGGGGGCGCATGAGACAGCACAGGCCGCTATGCGAACTCAACTGGACGGCCGAATGACGGAGTGGGTTCGTCGCCTGCTGCCGTCGTCCCGGATGCCAACGGCAGGTCACGTTCGTTCAGGGGGTGCTGTTCTGGAGAGTGCAGAACTGGATCTCGATGCGATGGAGGATTGCCGCAAGGAAGGTGGCATCACGCTGCTGGCTTGGCGGCGCCGAAGGGATTCCGTGTCCAAGACGAAGTCCGAACCCAACGCAGCGAATTGCCCTCCAAAGCAGGGTTACTGGCAATGGCGTGTGGTGGCCGGACTGGAGGGAGCGGAAGGCTCGGGAGACAGCGGCAACCGGGCAAAGCCAGAGGGGCGATTCCAGCCACGGTCGGTGTTGTTGCTGCCCCAGGAGGCGGAAGCGGTCTGGGGATGTGGGTATGGGATGCGGCTGGATCCGGCTGCACCTTTGGAGTCCGCCTCACCGGGATCCAGCGGTCATCGGCAACTGCGCAGCCTGTATGGAAGTTGGACTGCTGTGGAGGTGGTGCGGGTGCTGATGCTCAGGCCGAGCCCAGGATGATGGGCTTGATGGCCCCGGACAACCATCGTTTTGAATGACCGCCCCTGGCCTTGGCTGGGGGTGGCCTTTTTCTTTCCGAACTTGCAGCGCCTCAGCCGCCCGCATCGGCGATGAAATAGTCGGTCTTCACGGGTTGGACGCTGGCGGAAGCTTGGGATTTCTTCTGATCCTCCAGGTACTTCAGATCGTACGAGATTTGCACCGTCCGGGTCTTGTTCTTGAATTCGTAGTTGTAGGTGGCTGTGCACGAGTACCTGCCGAGCTCCTTGTCGGACTCGGTGGTGGAGACATTGGACAGATAGCGTTTGCCGAGGTGGGGCTTGATCCTTGAGTTGAATCCACCGACGTTGTCGATGTGCGAGTGGATGACGTCCAGCACTTCTTTTTTGGCCTCGTCGTCGTTGCAGGTCAGGTGGTTGTTGCCACAGGCCGTCAGGCCGCATGCCAGCGACAGGGCAACGATGGCGGCAATGGGTTTGGGCTTGCTGGTGTTGATGGGTTGCATGTTGGAGTTTTGTTGGTTGAGGTAATGACCTGTGCCGGGGGCTCCGGCACAGGTCGTCTGGGGTCGGGGCATGGGGTGCGGCATGTCACGGTGGCGCAAGTCGCCAGGGCTTTGGGAGTCGGCGCACCCAGGGGCGCTATTTCCTCAGGAAGAACACGTAGTACACCAAGGGGGCAAACGGGTTCGAGAAGATCAAGATCAGAAAGCCGATGGGCTTTTTTTTGACGATGCAGTGGCCAAAACAGATCAGCCACAGCAGGGCGTAGATGGGGATTAAGAGCAGCAGGAGGGCTTTCATCGAGAGACTTTCAGATTTGGGCCACCAGGGCCTGGCGCTTTTGGGTGTATTCCGCCTCTGTCAGGAGGCCTTCGTCGAAGAGCTCTTTCAGTTCCCGCAGCGACTCTTTGGCGCGTTGAGAAGGGCTGGCATTCGACACATGCCGTTTGACGGTGTCCACGATGGCGGTCAGCATTTCTGCGAAGAGCGCGGCATTGGAGCTCTTGGGTACGTTCGACCTGAAAACGTAGGTGCCGTTGATCGTTAACACGCTTTCCAGTCGGCCCCCTTGAAACTGCACATCCTTGATGTCACTGAGGAGCAGATGGAAAGGCGCCTCCAGCATGTTGTGCACATGCAGGGCTGATCGGGTCAACAGCAGTCCGTCCTTGGCATTGCCAAAGACGGTGTTGTCGATCAACGCCAGTACATCGGCCACGCCGTCGTTACCACCGAACTCGGAGACGGCGTTTACCAGCTTCTTGGGTGGGATGTGCGGAGAGAAAAATATCTTGTCGTCATGGATGCTGGACCGGTAGGTCGCGAGGATTTCTTGGATTTCTTCTTCCATTGCGTTGCTCACAGTTCCATGCTGCGTTTTGTCAATGCAGGAGCCGCGTGTCTGAAGCACATTCAGCCCCTCCCAAGCGCTGCTTCTTGCTGACTTGCCGGGTCCATATGTGAAGCAAACACCGTAGATGCAAATTTAGCAGAAAAGCATCCTCGCTCGGTGTCTGCCAAGCCCCAAGCCCCCACCTCGCTGCCCGATCCAAACAATCTTCGGGACGTGCTGGCCTATTGGATGCGCCTCAAGCGGGTTGAGAAGGGGTGGTCGCAAGAACGGCTTGCGATGGAGTGCGACCTGGACAGGACGTATGTGTCAGCGGTGGAACGATCCCGCTGGAATGTGTCGCTGTCGAACATCGAGCGCTTTGCGCAGGCGCTGGATGTGGAGCCTTGGATGTTGCTCAGGCCGCCGAACGAGCGTACGTGAGCTCAGAAAAGCGGTTCTTGTTTTTATAGGCTGCTGCAGGACCCCATCACGAGGTCTTTGCATATCCCGGCCTTTCTGAACACTTGATCCGACCTAGCATTCGACTGTCCGTGCTTGACGCTAGACTTAAAACACCTTCCGCACCGGCTTCTCCGCCAATTGCTAGGCTGAGATGCTGATTCAGCAACAAAAGGGGACTTACCTCTTTGCGTCAGCATCGGGATGCCTTACATTGCACCTGGTCGCGCTAACAAACTTGGCTAGGCCGCGGCATGCTACAAGAAATCAAAAATGACCTGCTGATCGACAGCCTAAAAGTCACGCAACAAAAACATGGGGCGGACTACTGGTCCTTCAAAAACGCATCCAGGCGTCGCGGCGCGCACGCGCTGATCCACTATCCGGCAATGATGGTGCCCAACCTGCAGGGCAACATCCTTGCAGCAATCAAAGAGGCTTCTCCACAGTCCCGGAGAGTGCTGGATCCCTTCGTCGGATCCGGCACAGTCCTAGTGGAGAGCATGAACCTCGGGCTGGATTTCACGGGTATCGACATCAACCCTCTAGCCGTACTGTCGTGCCTCGCCAAATGTGGCCCGTACTTTGTCACTGCGTTCGCAGACAAGGCAGCTGAGCTTATCTCGTGGATCCGTGCCGACGGGGTTTCCCAACACGAGGCGACCTTCATAGGCCGAGACAAGTGGTTCGAGACAGACGTGGCCCTCGGCATTTCCAAGATCGCGCGAAATATCAAGCGCGTCGAGGCACTGTGGGCTCGCCGACTCTTCTGGCTAGCGCTTGCCCGCGTCATCCGGAGCTGCTGCAACTCGCGCAACTCGACCTATAAGCTCCACATTAAGAAGGCTGCAGACCTCAATGCCGTAGCCGATCCGGTCGAAATCTTCGTCAAGACCATTGAGGCGTACAAGAAACACCTCAAGGATCAGTCCACTGACTGGGCGGCAAAGGGCCTGCTCAAGCAGGGCTGGCACCAGAACAGCGTGAGCGTCACGGCGGGCGACAGCACCAGTACGCTGGAAGAGGCAGGCCAGCGCTACGATGTGGTCATGACGTCGCCGCCCTATGGGGACAACAAGACCACAATTCCGTACGGCCAGTACGCGTTCCTGCCTCTGCAGTGGATTCCCAGGGAAGACATCAGCCCCTCTATCGAAGCCGGCGTGCTCGCGAACACGCATGCGCTAGACACCGCGAGCCTCGGGGGCAGCGCTAAGAACGCAGCCCTTCGTGCCGAGCAGTTGCGCACCGAGTTTGAGTCGGTGAGGAAGTACCTGGCCAAGCTCTCGTCCAATGGGAGTGGCATTAAGCGGTTTGGGGCCTTCTTCGGCGACTTGGACCCGTGCATCTCGCAGATCTGCAATTCCACCAACCCAGGTGGTTATCACGCATGGACAATAGGCAGCCGGCACATCGAGGGCATCCGCGTGCCGATGGAGGAAATCCTGGAGGAAATGCTCGACAAGCGGGGCGTTAGCACCATCGGACGAATCCATCGGTCCATCCACGCCAAGAAGATGGCTGCGCGCAATAATTTGTCCAGTACCATGAACACGGAAATCATTGTGCTGGCAAAGAAGAACTAAGAACAAGGAAAGTTCTGCACCAACAGGGAGAGAGAGCCATTGGACGAAGAAGAAAAGCCAGATGCTGAGTTAAAGGTCTCCGCGCGGGTGCTCGTCCAGTTGGGCGAAGAGCTAGTGACTGACGCCGAGCAGGCAATCCTCGAATGCGTCAAGAACGCCTACGACGCTGACTCTCCAGGGTGCAAAATTGTCATCCGGACCGACGAGAGTGGCACCATGCGGCAGCGGGCGACCGCCAAGAAGCTTCTGGACTTTCGGGAAGGCGCAGAGAACGTCAGCGTGTCTTTTACTGACGCCGACGGGGACGCGCTTCAGGTCGACGACGATTGGCAGGCTACGAACGTCGTAATGCCAACGGACGTAGTTCGCAGGCGGCTCGATTGGACCGGCCGCATCACTATTGAGGACACGGGCGACGGCATCGCCCCTGAGAAGCTTCGCAAGTCCTGGCTAACCATTAGCGGCTCTTACAAGCGCGCCGGCGAAGGCAAGCAGAAGGCGACGACGCCCCTGGGGCGCACACCGCTGGGCGACAAGGGTGTGGGCCGACTGGGCTCGATGAAGCTCGGCGACATACTGAAGGTGGAAACGAGCACAGGGGCCGACCAGCCATTGGCGACGGCCGTTTTCAGGTGGGCGGACTGCGAGAAAGCCGAGACCGTCAATGAGATCCCGGTCTTCATCAAGACGGATGGACCGAATCCTGAGAGGTTCAAAGGGACGCGCGTTTCGATCTACGGATTGAAAAGCATTCGCCAGTGGGCTAACGGCGCTCCTGCACTAAAGCTCAGCCTCGCATCACTAGTGTCGCCCTTCGAGGCAAAGGCTAAGTTCCCCGTCACAGTAGACGTCGACAATGACAAAACGAGCCTCGTGGCCGTTACCGAGTCGCTGCTTGCACGTGCGGTCGCCGACTTTCATTTCACTTGGCAGCAGGGCCAGAAGGGTGTTCCTGAACTGCGGTGCGTCGCGCGCTTTCAACCGAGGCTGTTTCAAGCGGACGTTCGCAGCAGCAAGAATCAGAAGCGGCTATCCGACGACGTTTTTGGGCACGACGACGGTGCCGGGTTTCTGACCTGGCTGAGCGATGGCAAGCGACTCAAGCGATACCAGATCGTTCCTCGACCGAGCCCAGATTGTTTTGTTGAGTTCACCCAGTCCATCACGTGGCCGAACATCAAGACGAGCGGTCTCAACGTTGAAAACCCGGGCGACTTCAGCGCGGCGTTCTATTACTTCAACCTTCGAGACTTTTCGACGGACGTCACAACCGATGCAATGCCAACTAACTCTGAGGCCGATGCCGCAGCGGCGGCTGGACTGGGCATTGATCGGGCGACGATCAGAAGGATGGCTGGCATCTCCATTCTGCGAGATGGGTTCCGCGTCCGCTCACAGGGTGACTGGCTCAAGCTTGCCGAAGGTGTGACCAGTGGGGGCATGTACCAGTTGCGGGTGCACAACACGCTGGGGTACTTCGCGCTCACCGGCGAGCACAACTTCAAACTCGTCGAGAAGTCGGATCGCGAAAGCTTCGTCGAGAACGATGCCTTTCGCGGATTCAATGCCATCGCGATGGCATGCAGGACGTTTGCGAACGAGTCACTGGAAGCTGTGCGTCGGGAAATGATCAAATATGCGGCCCAGAGCGCCCCCATTGCTGATCGGCCACCGACCCCTGAGCGCTCCTTCGATGTCGTCGAAGAGGCTGTTCAAAGTGCCGCCGCTGCTAAGCAAGAAGCTCAGACCGTCGTTTCTGCACTCCAGCGCGGTCTCGGCCTCGTTGCGCAGAAGGATGGCCAGGCGGCCACGGAGGTGCTGAAGGACGCCTTGCGCACGGTTCAAACTTTGCAGCGCAACCTTGACGACAGAGCGCAGTCGAGCGGTGCCGTGCGGATGCTTCGCCAAGATTTCGATGACAGCAAAGAGCGCATGCTGTCGCTTTACGAGAGTGCCGCAGTTGGCCTAAGCGCTCGGGGATTGGCGCACGAGCTGCGCACACACATTGTGGAAATTCGGCGCCGCGTCGTCGGCATCGAGGAGCTGGTGAAAAACGGCAGCGTCGACGAGAAGAGCGTCGCACGTCACGCCCGTTCCATACGCGCGGCATGCGCGAGCATCACCAGCGCCGCTGCCATCATCGACCCTCTCCTGCCGCGGACGCGCGCGGTCAAAGACGTAATCGACCTCTTTGACTTTGTCACGGAGTACAAGGAAAACCGCAGGGGGGCCCTTGATCGGGAAGGCATCGACTTCGAGATCAACGGTAAGGCTGGGAAAGCTGTTGCCAAGATCAACCGAGGCCGGCTACTTGCCGTCCTAGACAACTTGACCAGAAACAGCGTGTACTGGCTGCGTCGAGGCGCGGACGTCTTGGAAATCAAGCGGCCCAAGCACATACGTGTCGACATCACTTCATCAGGGTTCTCATTGTCCGACAGCGGCCCCGGCATCGACTCGGACTACGAAGACAGCATCTTCGACATGTTCATCTCAGCTAAGCCTGCGGCCGAGCGAGGCCAGGGTCTCGGCTTGTTCATTTCATCGCAATTACTCGCAGCCGACGGCTGCAGCATCAGCTTGAGTACCGACAAGAACCAAGACGGGCGTCGGCACAAGTTCATCGTGGATCTAGGGGCTGTCATACAGGGAGGTAGAAAATGACACCGATTGAGGCTTTAAACCTGCTCGGGTCACAGCGAGTGATATGGATCGACGACCGCTTTGCCACTGCATCTGCGGAGAAGTTGGTCAAGATCCTCATCGAGTATGCCGACGTCGCTCTGCAAGTCTGTTTAGATACTCTGAAGGGTCCTCTGCTGAAGATCAATGAAGGTGACGAGACTGGCAACGCCGAGTTGGACCAAGCCGTCGCTAATCTCCAAGAGGATGACCGCACCGTACTGCTGCGTGCGGTGCTGAAGGAAGCCGAGAAGAACGGGCTGAACGAGTTGTCCGACGAGCAGATTGACAGCGTGTGCAACCACCTTTCCATTGCTACACAGGACCGCTGGCCTTTTGACGGTGCGGAGGCGCAGATGTTGGCGCTCGCGAAGGATGGAAGTGACGCTGAGATCTGCTACGTCATCGATCTAAACGATGCGCTTGGCGCCAAGGAAAACCTCCGCGGCTTGGAGCTTATCCGGTCGCTTCACGGGGCAGAGTCCAAGGCAACAGCCTTGTTGCTGACCCATTTTGCGACGAAAATTGACGAAGGGGAGAAGGAACTCGCACTGCGCGACGAGCTTTCGAAGGAGGCTCTCGGCGTCGCTCCAGTTTGCGTCATCGCCAAGGAGCGCCTGGATGCCATAGGCGACGCGGCTATGTCCCAGGAGGGGCGCCACGATGCCGTTGCCGAAGCGCTGCGCATCGCCATCAAGCGAGCCGGGCTTCGCCGCAACGTGCACGAGGTGCTGGTGCGCGTCCAGAGCCACATCGATAAGGCGTTCAAGGCTGCCAGCAATGATCTGCTTGCTGTGCCGCCCGAACAACTCGACGAATACGTCGTTGGCCGGGCTCACGCGGAGGGCGTATCCGAGTTGCATGTCGTGGAGCGTGCGCTCACAGCATCGATGTCAGAATCGTTCCGACATTTGTTCTCAGTCGACACGGCAACTCGCCGCAACGAGCAGTGCTTGCGCTCGCTTCGCGGCATCCCACTCGGTGCGGACCCACTGCCGCACCATGAAAAGCTGGAAGCCTTCCGGCGGCAAGAAGTCTGGGAGCCAGAGGAACTGGTCAACAAGGGTGGTTCGCCCTTAGCATGTGGAGACGTCTTCGAACTCACCGTACCGAGCGCCTCTCCTCACAGGTTCATCTTGCTGGTTCAGCCGTGTGACGTCACGCTGCGGCCCAACGGAGAGCGTGACGTCGACGCCGGATTCCTCATCCAATTGAAGGAAGTTTCAATTTCCGATGATGCTCCGAAGCTTAAGCAGATCCGCCTTCCCTTTCTTCTTGAAGGCAAGCAATGGGCATGCGAGTTGCGCAAGACGACATCGGTTCGTCTCGCACTGCTGGACCTTGTGTCCTTACGAGCTGACGGCCGGTTGCAGTACGACTATGGACAGACCGCCCCGGAGTGGGTTCTGCCTGGCCAACGCATCAGCGGGGCATCTATCCTGTCAGGGCTCAAGAGAGCCTATGACCTCCGCGCAGCCAAAAAGGGCCCACCTCCTAGCGATGAGAAGGACGCCAGGTGCCAGCTGACGCTTTCCGCCAGCGGCCCTTTCCAACACATCGCGCACGGGACATTCGTGAAGGCCAACCCAGCAACCGGTGAAGTGCCTGCGGTGCCTGGCGGCTACACCTGGAATCTGCGACGGATCGGTCGAGTGCGAATGCCTTACGCGTCGTCACTGCTCGGTAGCTACCTCGCTGTCGTAGACCGCGACGCGTTCGATCTGGACTACCTGAAGCCGAGGCCCCTGCGACCGTCTGATCCTGCATCCTGCGAAGCCTGCGCCTAACCTGGCCAGACCGGGCCACGCCCTGACGCTGCCGCCGTTGAAACGTGACTCCATAGGTGTATGGCTTAGCCGAGACGTGCTGCCTGAACCCGCCGCTCGTACTGCAGGTCGAGGAACCGTTGGCGTCGATTGAACCTTTATAGACCGGGGGCTAGTGGGTCACTTCTGCGTGAAATCAACACAAGAGCGGAAAAGACCGGGCTGAATCGCCCCGGACTGGTTGCCTCAATCCCAAAAGCTCTTGTGTGAGATCTTAGAACAACCATGCACACCCTCAATCCGCCCGCCCTTGAAGGCTACTTTTGGCTCCCCAAGACGCCTGACCACAAGGTCCCCGGAAGGTTCTTTTCTACTGATGATGGGCGATTGCAACTCGAAGTGATGGGTGTCCTGTCTGGCGGCATTATGGAAGTGGACGACGACAAGAAGCTTGGCCGAATTGTCGGGTTCTCTCATTCTGGTCAGTCGATCACGTTGGAGCACTGTCAGGTCATCCAGCAGAAGTTGAGCTTTCCAGGCGTGCCACAGACGACGTTTCGCGTAAGTGTTGCATTGTTCGGCGCGCAATGCGGTCAAGACGATCCCTTCGAGTTCGACCAGGTGGACATCTACGGAGATGCGATCAATCAATGGCTAGAGTTTGCGCCCATCAGAACCATCATTGAGTACCCAGCACCCACCTCAGCGGCGGTCACATTTGCGCCTCCGCAAGAGAAAAAATGGGAGCTCTCGGACGGTACGACAGTTCGGCTTTACGCGGCATGGACGGTGCCTTCAACGTAAGCGTCTAGGGAAGTCATCTTGCGTCCCTCGGGGAAATCGCCAACACAGCCC
>NZ_JBMDJC010000035.1:0-27633 GCF_057808995.1 Acidovorax sp. FG60 | reverse complement strand
GGGTGAGTCTTGGACTTGCGGCATAAAACCAGTCCAAGTTTTTATCCGCACCCCCAGTGGGTTAGGTTTGCGTGGAAATCAACATCGCAGTCGGCCATATCCCGCCTCATCCAAGACTTCGAGGCACAGTTCGCACTGCCGCTTTTCTCCAGGGACCAGCGGGCGGCCCGGCTGACTGTTACGGGACAGGAGGCGCTGCGTATTGCGAGAGCGGTCCTTAAGCAACGTGACACGTTGACTGAGCGCTTCTGCAGCGCAGAACTCGTGTCACCTGCGCTGCGCTTCGGTGTCACCGAGCTGGCTGCGGTGACCTGGGTGCCAAGGTTCGTCGGCTGCTTGCACGAGCGGTATCCGAAGCTCCTTCTCGAGGTTGAAGTAGGTTCATCGCCGCAACTGCATGAACAAGTACGCAGCGGCCGATTGAATCTAGCGGTCGTGATCGATGTGGTGCGGACCACGGAGATGGTTCGTGTGCCAGTGGGGACGGCTACCATGGGCTGGTTCAGCGCACCCTGGTTGTTGCACTCCGACACAATGTCGCTTCACGAACTTGAGCTGCATACGCTGTTGCTTCAAGGTCCATCGACGGGTGCCGGTCGACGACTGGCGGCATGGCTAAAGGAGAAATCGGTAGAACCAGTGAATGTGATCCATAGCGACAGTCTGGCGGCGCTATCTGGCATTGCTGCGGCGGGCCTTGGCATCGCGAATCTGCCCAGAGCTGTGGCGTCGGACGCACTTCACCGGGGCTGGCTGCGAGAAGTGAGGGTGCCCGTCGACTCCCCCAACCTGAACTACTTAGCTATCGCACGCATCGACACGGTCTCTGCGTTCCACAGATCTGTGATCGAAGTGGCCCAGGGCACCTGCGACTTCGACACGCCATTCCACGCACTGTCGGATGAACGCGCTCTGGAGCGAAATGCATGCTGACGATCAAGCAACTCCAGGCGTTCTACTGGGTCGCACGCCTGGGAACCCTCAGCAAGGCGGCCGAAAAACTCCACATCACCCAATCCGCTGCTACCAAGCGCTTGCAGGAAGTCGAGGCGCTCGCAGCCGTGCCGCTCTTCGAAAACGGCGGACGCAAAAATGCCTTGACGGCAAAAGGCCATGAACTCGTGAGCGAATGCGAGGGCCTGTTCGCTTTACTTAACGAATTGGATCTCATGAAGGGATCAACCCAGCAGCCAGCGCGTCTTATACATGTGGGCCTAACTGAGCTGACGGCATTGACATGGTTCGGCCGCTTTATCAGGCAAATGAAGAACATCTACCCTTCTGTAACGATTCAGCCAGAAATTGATCTATCAACGTTGCTGCGTCAGCGAGTGGAGGAGGGCCGCCTCGATTTCGCGATCCTGCCAGATCCTCCGCCCGTGGAGGGGCTTGAGCGCATGCTACTTGGCACCGTGCCGTTCGGCTGGTTTGCGGCACCCGGCACGTTCGCACCCGACGTTGTCCATTCATTGCGCGACTTGGCGGGATGTACGGTCATTGAGCAGAGCCCCAACTCGATCATCACAGAACTGTGTGCACGGCTGTGGGAAAGCGCTGGCGTGCATCCCGAGCGAATCTATGGCGGCAACAACGTCAATGCCCTGGCCGGCCTCATCTCTGCAGGGGTGGGTATCAGCTGCCTGCCCATCACAATCTTCACGCAGGAAATTGAGCGCGGGCACCTGCAGCTCGTGAACACCGCCCCAACTGCACCCCAGGTTCCCTACTATTTTTGCTTCCAGCGCCATCTTCATTCAGCCCTGGGCTATGGCGTCGCGGATATTGCCAAACGCTCGTTTTCCCTATCTCATGAGACTAAGCTCAGTTGACGCTGCGGTACGGGTCAGACATTGGATGAATGTACTGCTGCCGTTTTCAAAGACACCTTTTTTAGGGGTTGGAGGAAACCAGAGGTTGTTCAAAAGAAGGTTCATGCACCCGTTTGATCAGCGTTCAACGACCGGGGTAGTCCAGAGTGTTGATTTCCACGCAAGCCTGCCCCACCATTTCCATCTCGATCTGACCCACCCTGGTTCGTGAACTTCACGCTCACGTTGTGGATAAGTTCTTGGTCGCCTTCTCCTTCTTGGTGGTCTGTGGGGGTTGCTGTGCGGAGCGGACGGTTGCGACTATGTTCGCTCGCCGGTCAACACGCGGCAGCGACATGGATTGAACTTGGCCACGCCCTGACCAGTGAGCGAAAGCGCCATAAACAGGCTTTGATAGGGCGCTCGCGAGACCAGTTTCGAATGCGAGTCCTCGGTTGGGTATTTTGCTGATCGCCACGGTCAACGCCCACCACAGGCACACCCCAGAAGTTGACCGTCGTGCGTCCTATGGTCGACGGTGCTAGCGACCGCTTGTGGGAAGTCTGCGTGAATTCGCCGGGCAGTAGCGACCGACTTCTGCCGCTGCAATGCTGACCTCGCGTAGACAGATCGTTTTCTGAACACCCGTAGCGGCGAACGCGATTTGCAGCGAAAACACGACACTTGCACCGAGAGACTACTAAAAGATCTCGCCGTCTGGCCTTCTTGTCAGAGGACTTCAATCATGTGTGCATTCGGGCCACCAAAACGAAACTTGCTGCTGTTCCGGGTACGTAGATTGGTGCCCACGAGAGTCACTTCACTTCTAAGCTCGATCAGCATTTTTTGTGCGGCAGACCGCTCTCCGGAGGGCTGCGAACTGATTGCTAGCTGCAGGAGTGGACTATGGCTTCATGGTGTTTCAAAGAGGTATTTTTTGATGGAGAAATACTGTGCCATCGAGGGCGCATTCTCCAAGTAGGTGTGGATGCCTGTTCGATTAGCACCATGCAAGATCGGTGCTCCCTCCTGCTGGTGTCACAAACCTATTCGGGGGAGCCAAGAGAATGAAATCTCTATCTAAAGACTGCAACCTTCTGGCTATCTCCGCACCGGTGGACGATCTTTTGCCCGAATTGATGGGGCTGCGCCGCGACCTTCACGCTCACCCCGAACTGGCTTTCGAAGAGCAGCGTACAGCGGGCATTGTCGCCAATGTTCTGCGGCTTTTGGGTCTTGAGGTGCACGAAGGTGTAGGCGCAACCGGCGTTGTGGGCACACTTCGCTGCGGCGAAAGTTGCGGAAGTGATGTACCAAGCGTAGGTCTTCGGGCGGACATGGATGCACTGCCTATGCTGGAGTTGGGCCAGCGCGCCTATGCAAGCCGCTCACCAGGTAAGCATCACGGCTGCGGCCACGATGGCCACACCAGCATGTTGCTAGGCGCTGCCCAGCAGTTGGTGCGTACGCGCAAGGCGCTCGGGCTGAGCGGTACTGTGCATTTCATCTTTCAGCCCGCCGAGGAGGGCAAAGGTGGTGCTGCCCGCATGATCGAGGATGGACTGTTTGAACGCTTTCCATGCGATCGCGTGTTTGCGCTGCACAACTGGCCCGATCTGCCACTGGGCAAGGTGCAGACGCGCCCTGGGCCCATCATGGCCGCCGCTGACCGGTTCGACATCAGCGTGCGCGGAAAAGGCGGCCATGCAGCACAGCCGCACCACACGCCCGACGCGATTCTGGCGGCCAGCCAGTTGGTTGCGCAGCTCAACACCATCGTGGCGCGGCGCATTGACCCCGGTGAGTCTGCCGTGTTGTCTGTCACCAGAATCGAGGGAGGCCACAGCCACAACGTACTGCCGGCTGAAGTTCAGATCACGGGCACGGTGCGCAGTTTTGATGCAGCGTCGCAGGACCGCATTGAGGGCGCACTGCGCGCCGCAGCGCACGGAGTTTCATTGGCCAGTGGCACCGAGGTAGAGGTGAAGTACCTTCGCTACTACCCCGCCACTGTGAACACCTCTGCCGAGGCAGCGCTGGCCCTGGAAGCTGCGCGCGCCGTGGGCCTTTGCGCTGAGGTGGCCCCGCGTGCCGCGTTCACGTCGGAAGACTTTGCCTTCATGCTGCAGCGTAAGCCGGGGGCCTACCTGTGGCTAGGCCAGGGCCGTGCGGATCCTGGGCCCGATGGCGAGCGCGCGTTGCACCACCCCTGCTATGACTTCAACGACGATGCATTGCCACTTGGAGTGCGCTGGTTCTGCGAGGTCGCTACTCGTTCGTTGGAAACTAGCGTCTCAGGCTAAAGTCGTATCGCCATGGGCACGGTAGGAGATTTCTCGTAAGAGGTAGCTTGCAGTGCCTACAAATCGGGCGACGCAAGCTACCAATTGGAGGTGAACCTCAAAAATCCAGACTGACTGTCCCGCGTTCCGGATGGGGCGCCGCGCCGCTGCTCGGCTGCATGTAGTTCACTCAAGTGTTGGCAGGTGCATGCGTGGGCACAGCGGAGAACGCAGGCGCATTCGCTCATCTAGCCACTGGCCCTTGCACCGAAACTGCGCGTAATCCACCGGATTAGAAGTCCGCAACCTTGCCCCATGCTGAATTCCGGAAACGCGCCGGATCGTATGGGCGTGGGTCGAAGATGGGCTCCACACCTGTGACCAAATCGGCGATCAGATGGCCAGCCCCGGGACCAATACCGAAGCCATGACCCGAGAAGCCTGCCGCGAGAATGAAGCCAGGCAGTTCAGCCACTTCGCCGATCCCGGGGACACCATCGGGGGTGTTGTCCACAAAGCCCGCCCAGGCACTGGCGACACCAGTCTTGTTGAGAGCAGGCAACAAATCGATGGCACGCTCATAGGTCTGGCGCACTGCGGCGGCATCGGGGCGGGGGTTGAGGATCCGCATGCGCTCCATGGGGGTCGGGGCGTCCAATTGCCACCTGGCGAGCGTTTCGTGACCACCGCGCAGTCCCTCTAGACCACCCGGAAAAACGTTGCGCCAGCGTTTGGCAAACATGGGCAGGAACTGTGGTGCAAAACGCAGCAGCTGCGGCGTAGGGTCAACCCGCCCCCGCCCGCTAATGGCCAAGTTGTAGCTGCCATCGCTGCGGCGTGTGACGGAAACGCGCGCAGTGTGCAGCGCATCCGGAAGGCGTTCGGCTGCGCCAGAGACACGCACGATAGTTTGGCGGACTGTGGCCTGCGGGAATCGTATGCCTAGCTGGCGGCAGAACGACGATGCCCACGCGCCACCCGCATAGACAACGGTGTTGGTCTTGATCGTACCGGCCTCAGTCACCACACCGCTCACACGCCCTGCCTCACGCTCAATCCCGCGTGCAGCGCAGTTCTGAAGAACGGTACCGCCCAGCTTCAAAAAGGCCGCAGCCACAGAAGGTGCTGCTTTACCAGGGTCGGCAGTGCCGTCACTGGGCGAGAATACGCCCCCTTTCCAAGTACGTCCCGTGGTCCGGCCGCGTTCGCTGGCCTCGCGGCCACTGAGCATATGAGTGGTCACACCCGCAGTTTTTGCAAAGTCGCGCCACCGGGCCCAGCGCGCAATTTCTGCCTCATCGTTGCTGAGGTAGAACAGGCCACAACGTTTGAACCCCGTGTCTTCGCCCGTTTCTGCGGCGAACTGTTCCCAGAGTTCGAGGCTCCGAGTTGCCATCGGTAGCTCGCGCGCGTCGCGATTCTGCTGACGGCACCAGCCCCAGTTGCGACTAGATTGCTCTGCACCGATGCTGCCCTTTTCGAGCACCACGACGGAGAGGCCTTGTCGAGTCATGTAGTAGGCCGCGAATACACCGATGATTCCGCCGCCAATGACGACGGCATCTGCGTGCGTCGGCACTTTTCGCGAACTCTCGATGATGCGCAGGGGCTGCAGAATGGCGGTGCGGTCCGCAGCTTCAGCGCTGGGGTGGTAGTGCGTTGTCATAGGCCAATTCATTTGGTGGATGGTAGGTGTGGCATATCGAATGGGGTACCGAATTGGGTGAGCTTGGCGAGGGTTCTTGTTCTCGATACAGCGCCGCTAAAAAGTCAGCGTTGAGCGCCTCGCAAGGCAGCCGGAAATCGGCTGGCGTGAGGCCTGTCACGCACAGCAAGTGCAACCTGCGGCCGCTATCTATTCGGAGTGGAGCGTCTCGGGCAGCATGGCTTGGTTGAGGACAGCCCATTCGCTCTGTCCTGGCTCTGCGCATCAACCACCGGGGTCGTCTCGCGTCTCAGAGCCGCAGGACTTGCTTAGTGCTGGTGCGGAAACAGGCGTTCGATCGGACAGTGTGTTTTGATGAATGGCGACTTGATGACGATGTAGCTGAAGTATTTGGAGATACCCAGATTGCGCTCAAGCAGGTCTTCAATCACTTCTTGATAGTGATTTACACCCCGAGTCAGAAAGCGCAACAGATAGTCATAGCCTCCGCTGACCAAGTGACATTCGAGCACTTCGTCTACCTCGCGAATGGCCGTCTCAAAGCGGGCAAAGTCTTCGCGGCGATGATCGGAGAGGGTCACCTCTGTGAACACGGTGAGCGTGTCGCCCAGCTTCTCTAGCCGCAAGTGGGCGCCATACCCAGCGATGTATCCCGCCTGCTCCAGACGCTTGACGCGGATGAGGCAGGGGCTGGGAGACAAGCCCACCGCGTCCGCCAGATCGACATTGGTCATCCGCCCATTTTTCTGCAACTGCGCGAGTATGCGCAGGTCCAGGCGGTCAATTTTGAAGGCTTCAGTCATCATGGTCTCCTGGTGCACAGGGAAGAAGAGGTGACAGACATTTTGCTTCGGCGTCAGCGTAGGCTGGAGTGGGAGTTACACCGCGTCAGTCTTTCAGGGCGGCACGCACCTCAGGGGCGTTGAGCACGTCATCCAAAGTCTTTTTCAAGCGCTCAAACATCAAGCCGAAATCGGACTCAGTGAAGGTCAACGCCGGAGCAAAGCCCAAAATGTTGTCGCCAAACGCACGGAACACGATGCCGTTGCGGTAGCTGGTGGCCGCCATGCGGCCAGGCAGGTCCAGCGTGGCATCGAAGCCCGCCTTGGTGGCCTTGTTGCTAACGAGCTCCAGCGCGCCGAGCAGGCCACGGTGGCGCGAGTCGCCCACCAGCGGGTGGGTCAGGAGGTCGTCCAAGCCCTGCGCGAACACCGGAGCTACGTGATGGCCATTGACCAGAACGCCTCCTTCGTCATACAGACGGAGCACCTCCAGCGCCACGGCGGCGCTCACCGGGTGGGCGGAGTAGGTGGCGCCGTGGCCAATGGGGGCGCCTTTGGGGGCTCCGTCGGCGATGGCTGCATAGACCTTGTGGCTCATCAGCGTGGCGCCCATGGGCACGTAGCCGGAAGTCAGACCCTTGGCCACGGTCATCAGATCGGGGTCCACGCCTTCGGCGTCGCAGGCGAACATGGGGCCAGTACGCCCGAAGCCGGTGATGACCTCGTCCACCACGAACAGGATATCAAGCGCTCTAGCAGCCTCGCGCATGGCCTTGAGCCAGCCCTGCGGTGGCACGATGACCCCACCCGAGCCTTGGATGGGCTCACAGAAAAATGCCGCCACGTTTTCGGCGCCTAGCTCGGCCACCTTGGCCTTCAGGGCTGCGACCGACGCATCGATGATGGCTTGGCCGTCCGCCGGGTTTGCCGCGCGGTAGGGGTTGGGCGATGGAATGTAGTGCTGCGTGGGCAGCGGCAGGTCAAACCCGCGATGGAATACGGGCAGCGCAGTGAGGCCTGCGCCAGTGGACGACGAGCCGTGGTATCCGCGCTCCAGAGCGATGAAGTGCTTCTTGGCAGGTTTTCCAATGGCGTTGTAGTACTGAACGATGAAGCGCACCGCAGCATCCACCGATTCAGACCCGCCCAGCGTGAGGTACACGTGCTGCAGCGATGCGGGCGAAATCTGCACCAATTTTTCGGCGAGACGGATGGCGGGCTCGCTGCTGAAGTGGAAGTAGCCGGTGGCGTAGGGCAGCTTGCGCATTTGCTCGGCTGCGGCCTGCACCACGCTCTCTTGTCCGTAGCCCACGTTCACGCACCACAGGCCTGCAAAGGCATCCAGCAACTGGTAGCCCCGGCCGTCCGTGAGCCAGATGCCCTGCGCGGCCGTGAGAATGTTAGGGCCGCGCGCTTCGTGCGTGCGCCAAGGGGACACGGGGTGGATGAGGTGGGCGCGGTCCAGAGCGTCCAGTGCTGCGATCTGGGGAAGGGCTTCGGAGTGAGTCATTGCAGTATCCATGGGTGGCAAGGCACAAGGTCAGAAGACAAGGTGGCAGGCGCTAAAACACCTGTCGTCAATTGCCTCTAGGTTAGGGCGAATAGCGACCAAGGTGATGCTGCTTTGAGGATGCCGGACGAAGTAGCGTGCGGTTGTTGGAGGGGCAGACAGCACTTCGTTTGGTTGCTGCCTCCTGGGCGCGTTCATGCACGGAGTTACCTCAGAGCTAACAGCTGCCCATGACAGAGTTCTATGAAGGCGATATTTGCCGTTGCGTTCGAAATACGGGTTCTTCCCAGGGGACCGGCAATCGCCTCCCCGCATGACCAGACATTCGACGCGGCCACCGCTCAACAGCGATGGCAAAAAGTGCCAGACATCCCGTTGATTGACAACGAATCTGCGTGCAGGCCGCTGCGATATGGCATCTCCTGAAAGGGGGGCAACCATAGACTTATTCCGTCTCAACGCAGAGGATCAAACCATGACATTCAAACCCAAATTCATCAGCTTCGATTGCTACGGAACCCTCATCAACTTCGAGATGGGGCCGACGGCCAAGGTCCTGTTTAAGGACCGTGTGCCAGCCGAGCGCATGCCGGCGTTTCTGGAAAGTTTCCGCGCCTATCGCCTCGACGAGGTGCTGGGTGACTGGAAGCCCTTTTTTGATGTGTTGGAAAACTCCATTCAACGCACTTGCACGAAGCATGGCGTCGAATGTCTGCCATCGGATGCGACTGCCTTGTACGCAGCAGTGCCGACCTTTCAGCCCCACCCGAACGTCGTGGAAGTGCTGGAAGCCATCGCACCGCACGTGCCGTTGGTGATCTTGTCCAACTCGATGGTTGACCTCATCCCCCACAGCGTCGCGCACCTCAAGGCCCCGTTCCACAAGGTCTACACCTCCGAGGAAGCGCGCGCCTACAAGCCGCGCATGCAGACCTTCGAATACATGTTCGACCAGCTCGGTTGCGGGCGCATGGCTAGGTTATGCCTGCTATTGAAGTAGCTGAGGCAGTTGGAGATGCCGTAGTTCGCTCATCTTTTGCTGAGTCGCTCAGCCACCTGCATATATCTCAGCAAGATCGCACAGATCCCAGTTTCCACCGGTCAGAACTACACAGACTTTTTCATCAGGCTTGAGCTCTACGCTACCAGCCAACAAGGCTCCAATGCCAATGGAGGCCGCCGGCTCCGCGATCAGCTTCGCATCCTTTGCTAACGCGCGCATACCCGCAACTATGTGCTCGTCATCAACCAGGATGATTTCGTCCACATACTTTTCGATGATGGGATAGGGATTCTGTCCCGGAACGCTGATGCGTAGGCCATCTGCAATGGTGTTCTTGAGCGGCAGCGAGGTGCGCTCCTTGTGGAGTCGGCTGTGGAAGTACTTGGGCGTCAAGGCGGGCTCAGCGCCGATGACCCGCACTGAGGGCCTGGTTTCCTTGATGGCGGTGGCAATGCCGGAGATGAGACCGCCTCCGCCCATTGGGATGATCACTGTGTCCACGTCGGACAGGTCTTCGAGGATTTCACAGCCAATGGTCCCCTGGCCCGCCATGACCAGCGGGTCCTCGAACGCATGCACGATGGTGTAGTGGTTCTGTGCTGCGATTTCGTACACATGCTGCCACCTGGCTGCGGTGTCGCCGTCAAACAGAATCACCTCCGCGCCCATCGCCCGGGTATTTTCCACTTTGATGCTCGGCGTGGTGACGGGCACAACCAGGATGGCCTTCACGCCCAGCATGCGCGCGGCATAGGCCAGGCCCTGGGCGTGGTTTCCCGAAGAGGTGGCGATGATGCCGTGGGCCAGGGCCTCGCGCGGCAGCGACAGCGACTTGTTCAGCGCGCCCCGGATCTTGAAAGCGCCGGTGATCTGTAGTGTTTCGGGCTTGAGGTACAACTGGCACCCGAGCGCGGGTTCCATCTTCTCGGCACGCAGCAAGGGTGTGTGCCGGATGTGGGGCCTCAGGCGTTCGCGGGCTTGGAGAATGTCCTGAAGGGTGGGGTGTTCAAGCAGGGAAATCATGATGAAATGAACTCAAAGGCCGTGCCGACCTGGCCAGCAATGGCATTGCGGTAGATGCGGGCTGCGGTGGTGTTGTCCTGAATGGCCATGCCCGTGGAGTCGAAAATCGTGATTTCGTCCTCCCGCTCGCGCCCGGACTTTTTGCCTAGCAGAATTTCGCCGAGTTCTGCGTGGATGTCTTCCTTGCGAATGATGTTGCTGTGTAGCGGATGCCAGGTCTCGCCCTTCTCCAGGCACTGCGCAATGGAGTCATTGACAATCTTGGCTCCCCTGAAAATCTCGGGCTCGAACTCCTGCTTTCCATATGTGTCGGTTCCAATGGCCACGATGTGCGTTCCGGGGCGCACCCAGGCCGCTTCCACCAGCGAGCCTTTTCCTCGCGTGGTAGTGACAAGGATGTCGGCCTGCTCTACCGCCGCTTGCTTGGAGTGGGCGGCCACGACTGGAATGCCGAAATCGTGCTCGATATCGGCTTGGTACTGGGCCAGGGTCTCGGGGTGATGGTCCCAGGCGTGAATGGTCTCGATCTGCATCACCTCGCGGATCGCGCGGATCTGCATCCGCGCCTGGTTGCCGGTGCCAATGGAGGTGACGGTCTTTGCGTTTTTGCGCGCAAGGGCCTTCACCGACACCGCTCCGGCCGCCCCAGTGCGCAGGCCGGTGAGCAGGCTGCCGTCCATCACGCAGATGAGCGCGCAGGTCCGCGCATCAAACAGGAGGACGGTGCCCATGCCGCTGGGCACGCCGTACTTGGTGGGGTTGTTCGGAAAGCCGCCGGACGAGGCCTTCATCGAGATGATCTCGTTGGCGGCGCAGTGGCTGAGCTTGAAATCGATCTCGCCCCGGGGCGGGGGCAGGTGGATGCAGGTGTAGGGTGGTTGGGTCACCTGGCCGCTGTTGAGGGCCTTGTAGGCCTCCTCCACTGTCTCGATTACTTCGCGCATGTGGATCAATCGGCCCACATCTCCTTTGTTGAGCAGCAGCGTTTTCATAGGGGTTGTACTTCTGAAGATTGATCGGGATGGAGCGGGCTTCAGTAGCCCAGCGTCCGGTCTACCAGCCCCACCATGGGCAGTCCCTGACGGTACCGGCTCAGGTTCTCGATCACGGCGTCGACCGCCGTCTCTGGCTGTGTCATGCTGGCGATGTGCGGCGTGAGTACCACCTGGGGGTGCGTCCAGAACGGATGGTCGGGCGGCAGCGGCTCGGGCTCGCAGACGTCTAGTACGGCGTTCCCCAACTGCCCTGCGTTCAGCGCACGCAGCAGGTCGTCTTGCACCAGATGTCCGCCACGGCCCACGTTGATCACGGTGGCACCACGGGGTAACTGGTCAAAGAGCGTTTGGCAGAGGATGCCGCGCGTGCCGTCGGTCAGTGGGAGCAGGCAGACCAGGATGTCGGTGCGCGCCAGCAGGTCCTGTAGACCTTGGGGCCCATGGTGGCACTCCACTCCGTAGAGCTGCTGTGGTGACCGGCTCCAGCCCGCGCACGGGAAGCCGAAGCTGCGCAGCCGTTCCAGCACTGCGCGGCCCAGCGTTCCCAGCCCGAGAACTCCCACGCGGCGCGACGAGGCCGGTTGCACGCGGTGCGCCTGCCAGATGCCGGCGCGTTGCTGGTCCTGGTAGGTGCGCCAGCTGCGATGTTGGGACAGCACAGCCAGAGTCACATACTCAACCATGCCCTGGACGATGCCGGACTCGACCATGCGCACCACCGGCAGCCTGGGAGGGATGGCCGCGAAGTCGAACTGGTCGGTGCCAGCGCCCGTGGAAAACAGGATCTCCAGGTTGGGGAACTGCGCAGCCAAATCTTGCGGCAGCTGCCACGCGGCCAGAAAGCGAACCGCTTGTGGGTCGCCGATGTCGGGCCAGATGCGAAAAGGCAGCTCCGGCATCTTGCGGGCCAACAGCTCGGCCCACACCGCGCCGCGCACTGGGTCGGCTTTGTAGAGAAAGGTCATGTCAGAACTTGGGTTTGCGGTCAAACCGGCCGTTTACTTGGGACGGTAGATCACGTACACCTTCGCCACCTGCTCGCGGCTGTCCCAGGTGCAGCGCGCGCCTTGCTCGACGAGGAAGATGTCGCCCTTGGAGAAGGTGGCGCAGCGGCCCGTTTCATCCACAAAGTCCACACTGCCCTGGAGCAGGTGCATCAGCTCGTAGTGTTTGTAGAAGAGCGGGCGGCGCGCATAGGGCGTGGAATCCCAGGTGCCGCACATGAACTCGCCATCAGCCGATTGGTAGTCGGTGAAATTGCGGCAGGAGGGGGCAGGCGTGGTCAACAGGTCCAGGGGTGGCGTTCCCGAGGGCTTGAGTTCGGGTGATTGCTGAATGGGCACGATCACACCGCTGCCGGGCTGACTGAGGTTGTAGCGCGTGAAGATGAGCGATACCGGCGCCGATGCCGACCAAGTGAACTCCGCGCCGTGCGGGATCACGGCGCTCTGGCCGGGCTCCAAGGTCAGCGTGGTGTTCTGGCGCTCGCCCTGTTGGACGAGCGTCAAGCGTCCTTCGTGGACGATGATGAACTCATCTGCGGGCAAGGTCGGCACCGTGCCGCCGCCAGCTTCGAGCATGATGACGCCCGCCGTCACTGGGCCACCGGGCGCCCAGTCCAGCGCGCGACGCTGGACAAGAAAGGGGTCGTCCCCTGCCAAGGACTCCATGGCTACGCCTTGGCGGGCATCCCGCGCAAACGCGCGCAGGTCGATGAAAGAGGGAACCGGGGTGGCTTCGGCCGCTGGGGCCAGGGCGGACTGCAGTTTGGACATGCTGGTTTTAATGGAAGGAGCAGGAAGAAGGTGCGGTGGAGCGCAGGGGTTATGCCGCTTGGGCCACAGGCTCTGCAAATCGGCCGATGTGGTACTGCCCGATAGGCGTGCTGGTTGCGCCGGTGTGGATCAGCTCTGCCATCACGTCGCCCACGCCGGGACCCAGCTGGAAACCATGGCCCGAGAAGCCGAAGGCGTAGTGCAGGCCAGGCACGCGAGCGCTGGGGCCCATCACGGGGCGACTGTCCTGCATGTAGCCTTCGATGCCGCTCCACACGCGGATGATGTTCAGGCGATTGAAGGTTGGCACCACGCGTGGCAGCTGGGCGAGCGTCATCAGTGTGCGGCGAGGGTGTACGTGGGCACGTAGGTTTTCCATGTCCACGGGCTCGTGGCCACCGCCGCCGATGACGATGTTGCCGCGTGCCACCTGTCGGAAGTAGACGATTTCCTCTGGCACATCGGTGGCCAAGCCGATCGTTGGGGCAATAGCGTAGGGCACCGGCTCTGTCACGCACATCTGTGGCCCCTTGACCTGCAGCGGCACTGGCTCGCCGAAGGCTGCGCTGATGCGGTCGCCCCATGCGCCGGCAGTGACCAGCACGACGGGCGACGCAAAATTGCGACCATCTGCTGCCTGCACCTGGAAGTCCTCGCCCGCTTTTTCAATGTGGACGATCTCGGTATTCTCAAACACCTGGGCGCCTTCACGCACCGCAGCACGCCCGAAGGCCGGCGCCGCCAGTCGTGGGTTGGCGTGGCCATCGTGCGGGGCGTAGCAGCCGGCCGTGACCTCCGGCCCCAGGAACGGAAAGCGCTCGCGTACCGCCTTGGCCGTCATCATCTGCAGGTCCAGGCCATAGGGCTGGGCATCGCGCGCATAGGCTTCCATACGTTCGGCATGCACCGGGCGGTAGCCCACGCGAAGGTGGCCGCTGAGCAGGAGCTCCACATCCTCGCCTATCAACTCCTTGAGGCGGCCCCAGACATCGCGAGAGCGGTTGGCCAGCGGCAACTGCTCAATGGCGCGGCCCTGCCGACGCACATTGCCGAAGTTGACGCCGCTGGCCTGCTGCCCGATCAGGCCGCGCTCCAGCAGGATCACCGAAACTCCGCGCTTGCGTAGAAAGAATGCGCTGGCCGCCCCCATGAAGCCGCCGCCCACGATGATCACATCTGCTTTCAGTGCGCTCATGCCGCTTTCTCCTCACGCACCGCGATGGACAGCGGCTTGATGGGCGCCTGGCCGCGCAGGCGGCCCACCTGTTCCACCGGTACTCCGGCTGCGCTGGCAATCACCTCGGCGCCCGCATGTCCGCAATACCTGCCCTGGCAACGACCCATGCCCACGCGGCTGAAGGCCTTGGCGCGATTGGCCTCTTGGGCGCCCATATTGCACACCACACGGCGTAGTTCGCCGGCGGTGATGGCTTCACAGCGGCAGACGATGGTCTCGTCAGGCAGCAGCGCGGCTTGGTGCGCGGGCCAGGGGAATGCTTTGGCAACCCCCTGGCGAAAGCGTTCCATCGTGGCCTGTTGCGCGCGAAGCTGCTGCAGCTGGTCGTTGGCGACCTCCAAGCCGAAGTCCTTCAGCACGGCCATCGCGGCCAGGCGGCCCGAGATCTCGGCGGCGTCGGCGCCCTGCACGCGCATGCCGTCACCCGCCAGGTACACGCCGGGCACAGACGTGCGGCCGTCTTCGCGCACTTCGGGCAGCCATTGGCGCGTCTCGGCGGCGAAGTGAAACGCGCAGCGCGCCAGATCGGCCAATTGGGTTTCGGGCCGCAGGTGGTAGCCCATGGCTACCGCGTCGCACCCGAAGGTGTGGGTGGTGCCACTGGCGTCGCTCACCACCACACCCTGCACACCCGTTTCCGTATCGCCAGTGATTTCCATTGGCGTGATGCCCGTCAGCACCTGTACCCCAGCACGCTTGATGCTGGCCACGAGCGCCACCCCATTGAGCAGCACCGAGGGCCGAGCCAGAAGCTTGGGCAGCGCCGCAAAACGACCTGCCAACGGCGATGTGTCCAGCACGGCCGACACGTGCGCCCCCGCCTTGAGGTACTGTGACGCCACCAGGTAGAGCAAAGGCCCGGTGCCCATGAAGATCACCCGGCGGCCTATCGCGCAGGCCTGGGCTTTCAAGGCGATCTGGGCCGCACCCAGGCTGTAGGTGCCCGCCAGCTGCCAACCCTTCACGGGCATCAGTCGGTCGGTCGCGCCCGCGCAGATCACCAGCGCATCAAAGGGCAGGGTCGAGGCACGCTCGCCGCACGCCACATGCACCTGCTGGTCGGCAATGTTCCAGGCCAGCGTATGGGGTAAATAGTCGATCTGGTCGCGCAGCATATCGAAACTTGCATGCAGCGCCTCTGCGCGCCCGGCTTCGGTGCCGTAGAGCTTGGCGTAGGGGCGTGTGAAGTTGTCGGGCTGGCGGCGGTAGATTTGTCCGCCGTCGCGCTGGTTCTCGTCCACAACCGTGGGGCGCAGACCGGCTGCTGCCAGGGTCTGTGCGCAGCGGACCCCTGCAGGGCCTGCGCCGATGATGACTACGCGCTGTGGTTGGGCCATGTTGCCTCCGGTTGTTGGGTCACGATGTGCATGCCTTCTTCCACTGTGGTGGAGCAGGCGCGCAACCGGTGGCCGTCAGCGGTCCACACCCAGCAGTCCTGGCAGGCACCCATCAGGCAAAATCCCGCGCGTTTTCCATCCCCGAATTCAGACTCGCGCAGGTGCCGCGTGTGGCTGAGCAAGGCGACCATCAGCGTGTCGCCAGCGAGTGCGGCGGCCATCTCCCCGTCGATCACGATACGCACGCGGGCGCGGGCCTCCTCTGCCAGACGGAAAAATCGTTGGCTCATCTCATGTCTCCTGTTGCCTGCCGTTGTCCTGGCAGGTCGATGGAATCAGCGGGCTTTCAGCAGAGCGCCTGGGTCACGATGGCGAACAGCCCGGGCGCGCCTTCAGGGTGCTGCAGCGGTGCGCCACGCACCATGGTGGTGGGGGCGTCCACGCGCAGCAGGCCGATGCTCTCCAGCCACTCGGCCAGGCCGGAGGAGAAGTCGATGTCTATGCGGGTGAAGCGCCCCGCATTCATGCCGGCCAGGTGGGCAATCAGCGCCTTAGCGCTTTCCGCGTCGGGCGCAACCACGGGGCCGATGACATGGCCGCGGCCAAAGCGGCGCAGGATGGCAAAGCCCTTTTGGGTGCCCTCGTGGTCCAGCACCACGCAGGCGTCCGCCTGTGCGATCAGCTCGTCGATGAGCGCAGCCCGGGGCATACCGCGCGCGTCCCGGTCCAGCTGGTGCAGGGCGGCGGCTTCGTTCAGCCCTGAGGGGCGCAGACGCCAGCCAGCGGGTAGCGCAATGAGCGGGGTGGGCTGTGCCATGCCTTGGTGCTGGCGGATCTCTCCGGTGCGTACAAAGCCCAGCCGCTCGTACAGGCCCCTGCCTTCTGCGGTGGCCTGCAGCAGCACGGTTCGGTCGTCCATGTCTTCCAGTAGCGCACTCATCAGCCGATGGCCGATGCGCCGACCCTGGCAGGCGGGCGACACAATCACCAGGCCGATGGTGGCGTGGTGGTCGCCCCAGAGCCAGCGCTGGGCCGTGGCCACCACCTTGCCATCGCGCTCGGCCACCAGGCCTTCGCTGTGGGCGAACATCTGCTCCCAGTCCACAGGGCGATGGGGCCAGCGCTGCTCTGCCGACAGTGCATGGGCCTGGGGCAAGTCGTCGGCGGTCATCGGGCGCAGCACTACACCGTCGTCGGCGACAGCAGCGTGTAAAGAGGAAACGGCGGGCTTCGGCGGCATAAAAAGCACCTCAAGGCAATGGAAATTGGTGCTTATCTTGGACGACATCGCGGCGTTGCACCAGCACCGAATTGGGGTTTGCCCGCAACTTGCAAGCATCGTCTGCGGACCCCTCTCGTTTTGCAATTTGCTGCCGCCTGGGAGGTCCTTATGGGCACAAATGCTGGGCCTTAGTGCCTAGCATCAACCATCTATTTCCACCTTCCGCCCGGACCTGCGGGCGACACCATTGCCATGCCACTTTTCGACCCTCAATCCATTGCGGTTGCGTCCGGCCATTTCATCGGCGGCCAGCTGGTTTCTGACACTGGGCGCCTTACGGTGTTGCGCCCCTCTGATGGGCAGGCGCACGCCGAACTGCCTGTGGCCGACGCATCAACCGTGGATGCAGCAGTGCAGGATGCATGGCGCGCTTGGCGCACTTCCGACTGGGCGCGCCGCGCTCCCCGGGATCGGGCCCGCGTCCTGCGCCGTTGGGCCGACCTGGTTGAGGCTGATGTGCAGCATATGGCTCCGCTTGAGGCCGTTTGCTCCACCCGTCCTCTGCGCGATGCTGCTGCGTGGGACGTGCCTTTCACCGCCGAGGGCCTGCGCTTCTTTGCCGAATATGCTGACAAGCTGGGCGGCGAGGTGGCCGCTACGCGACACGACCACCTGGGCATGGTGGTGGCTGAGCCCTATGGCGTGGTGGGGGCGATTACGCCCTGGAATTTTCCGCTGGTGATGGTGTCCTGGAAAGTGGGAGCGGCCCTTGCTGCGGGCAACGCCGTGGTGCTCAAACCCTCGGAGATGACACCATTTTCGGCTGTGCGCCTGGCTCAGCTGGCCATCGACGCGGGTGTGCCGCCAGGGATCTTCAACATCGTGCAGGGCGATGGCCGCACGACGGGCGATGCGCTCACACGCCATGCGCTCATTGCAAAGATGACTTTTACCGGCTCCACGCGCACGGGTGCCGCCATCATGGCCAGTTGTGCGCTGCAGGGGCCTAAACCCGTCACGCTGGAGCTGGGCGGCAAGAGCCCGCAGCTAGTGTTTGACGACGCACCCGATGTGGACCGCCTCGCCGACATTATTGCTGGCGCCATCACCGGGAACGCGGGCCAGGTGTGCGTTGCGGGCTCGCGGCTCATCGTGCAGCGCGGCATCGCCGATGCACTGATGGAACGCTTGGCGCAGCGCTTTGCGGCTCTTCGCCCCGGGGCTACTTGGGATGCGCAGGCCACGCTCTCCCCCATCATCTCTGCACCGCAGGCCGCGCGTATTCTCGACATCATGGAGCGATCGCGTGTCGCTGGAGCCCAAGTGCGCAGCGGTGGCGGTCTGTTTGAGGGCGGTCCAGGTGGTGCCTATTTCCAACCGACGCTGCTGGAGGGCGTATCAGCCGACAACCCTGCCGTACAGGAGGAGATCTTTGGCCCGGTGCTGACGATGCAGACCTTCGACACTGAGGAGGAAGGATTGGCATTGGCTGCGCATGCGCATTACGGTTTGGCTGCAGGCGTACACACGGCTGACATTGGCCGGGCGCTACGTTGCATGCGAGGAATCTCTGCCGGAACGGTTTGGATCAACCGCTATGGGCGCAGCGCCGACTTCGTCATCCCTACAGGGGGGTATCACCAATCGGGCATTGGCAAGGATCTGGGGCGCCAGGCAGTGGAGGCCAATCTGCGCTTCAAAAGCGTGCTGATCGACTTTGCTGCGGCGCACTAATGGTGCGGTTTTGCACCCATGCTGTGCGCACCACACGACATGCCAAACGCCCCCACGCAATGCGCAACTTTGTCGCGTGCAAGGGCCCTATTTCCCAACACGTTCTGCGTTGTGAAGTGCTCCAATCAATTCGACATCACTTTGTCGCAAACAGTAATTTCGAGATGCGATTGGCGACGATCGGCAACCTAACTTTGAAGGAACAGAGACCATGACTTTTCGCCCCAAGTACGTGACTTTCGACTGCTACGGTACGCTCACCCGGTTTCGCATGGCCGAGTTGACGCGCGAGCTGTTTGCTGACCGTATTCCAGCCGAGCGCATGGAGCAGTTCATTGCTGACTTCACCGCCTATCGCTTCGACGAAGTGCTGGGCGACTGGCAGCCCTACGACGTGGTGCTGAAGAATGCGGTGCGTCGTTTGTGCAAGAAATGGAAGATCCAGTACTTCGACACCGATGGTCAGACGTACTACGACGCCGTACCCACGTGGGATCCGCACGCTGATGTGCCAGCCGGCTTGGCCAAAGTGGCCAAGGAGATCCCGCTGGTCATCATCTCCAACGCCATGGATAGCCAGATCCAGAAGAACGTGGCCATGCTGGGCGCGCCCTTTCATCGCGTGTACACCGCCCAGCAGGCCCAGGCTTACAAGCCGCGCCTGAAGGCTTTCGAATACATGCTCGACTCGCTGGGCTGCAACCCAGAGGATGTGCTGCATGTGTCCTCCAGCCTGCGCTACGACCTGATGTCGGCAGACGACATTGGCATCGTCAACAAGGTTTATGTGAACCGCGGCCACGGCCCGGGCAACCCTGCCTACCGTTACACCGAGATCCAGGACATCGGCGGCCTGCCCGGCGTGGTGGGTCTCTGATCGAGCTGCACCGCCATACCCCTCCAATTTTTCCACGGCGTTCATCACCATGAAGCTCGATTCGTATTGGAACGATGGCTTGCCTATCTCGCAGGCGCCCGCTGCGGGCAGTCTGCCGACCAAGGTGGATGTGGCCATCGTGGGCGGCGGCTTCACTGGCCTATCGGCAGCCCTGGCTCTGGCCCGCCGGGGCGCGAGTGTGGTGGTGCTGGAGGCAGGGGCCACGGTGGCCCCCGAAGCCTCGGGCCGTAACGGCGGACATGTGAACAACGGCTTGGCCGTGGACTACGCGGACGTGGCTGCACGGGTGGGTGTGCCCCAGGCGCGAGCCTGGTACCAAGCCTATGACGATGCGGTCGACACCGTGGCCCGGCTGGTAGCCGATGAGGACATCGACTGCGACTTTCTGCGCCACGGCAAGCTCAAGCTGGCTACGCGGCCTTACCAGATGGAATCACTGCAGCGCAGCGCTGAACGGCTGATTGCCGATGGCGTGGACACCGATGTGGAGGTGTTCGATGCCGCCCGCGTGCGCAGCGAAGTGCAAAGCGAGCGTTTTCACGGCGGCCTGTTCTACAAGCGCAGCGCGCAGATGCACATGGGTCGTTTTGCCCAGGGGCTGTCCCATGCTGCACAGCGCCAGGGTGCTGAGATCTACACCGGCACGCGGGTAGACCGCCTGGAGCGCGTGCAGGGGCATGCCCACCGCTTGCATACCAGCCATGGTGTGGTGGCCGCTGATCAGGTGCTGTTGGCCACGGGTGCTTCGCGCCACGGCGGCTACGGCAGCTTCGGCTGGCTGCGGCGGCGCATCGTGCCGATTGGCAGCTTCATCGTGGTGACGGAGCCTTTGGGCGCCGAACGTGCGAATGCACTGCTGCGTGAACGCCGCACCTACACAACCATTGCCAATATCCACCACTACTTTCGCCTCACGCCGGACCATCGCTTGGTGTTCGGGGGGCGCGCGCGTTTTGCCATCTCCAGCCCGCAATCAGACGCCGCCAGCGGGGAGATCCTGCGCGCGGGCCTGGCAGAGACCTTTCCGCAACTGGGCCCGGTTCGTCTCGACTACTGCTGGGGCGGCCTGGTGGATGTGACGCAAGACCGCCTGCCCCAGGCGGGCGAGCGCGACGGCGTCTTCTATTCGATGGGCTACAGCGGCCATGGCACGCAGATGTCTGTGCATATGGGCCAGCGCATGGCTGCGGTAATGGCAGGCGATGCTGACGCCAATCCCTGGAAGAACCGGCGCTGGCCTGCTATCCCGGGGCATTTCGGGCCTCCCTGGTTTCTGCCTGCGGTGGGTCTGTATTTCCGGCTCAAGGACCGGCTGGCCTGAAATTGGGCCTGGCTTGCAGCCAACCTTTTCCTTTCTGACAACACAACCCCGCGATCCATTTTTCAACGAGGAGCATGACCATGAGCGATAGCCACAAACAATTTGAGCAACTTGTCGGTCCCGGCGAGAGCCTTCGCGTGATGAGCTCGCTCAAGCGCGGCGCAACCCGGCGCGACGTGCTGGCCATGTTGACCGCATGCGGCATGCAGGCCACGGTGGCGGGGGGGATTGCCAGCCTGGCCACATCGGCCCATGCGCAGACCCCCAAGCGCGGAGGGCGCATTCGCGTTGCGGGCGCCACTGCCTCGGCCAACGACACGCTGGACCCAGCCAAGCAGTCCAACCAGACGGACTACTCGCGCTGCAACATGCTCTACAACGGACTCACGTCGCTGGACGCCACGCTCTCGCCCCAGCCGGCGCTGGCCGAATCGTTCAACACGCAGGACGCCAAGACCTGGGTCTTCACCCTGCGCAAGGGCGTGGTGTTCCATGACGGCAAGGCGCTGTCGCCCGCCGACGTGGTGTTCTCGCTCATGCGCCACAAGGACCCGGCCACGGCCTCCAAGGCCAAGGTGCTGGCCGAGCAGATCGACACCGTGCGCGCCAGCGGCCCGAACGAAGTGACCATCGTGCTGTCGGCGCCCAACGCCGACCTGCCCGTGATTCTGGGCACCTCGCACTTCCAGATTGTCAAGGAAGGCACCACCGACTTCACTGCGGGTATCGGCACCGGCCCCTACAAGCTCAAGGAGTTCAAGCCCGGCGTGCGCTCCGTCCATGTTCGCAACGACGCTTACTGGAAGCCCGGCAAGCCCTACCTGGATGAAATCGAGTTCGTGGGCATCGGCGACGAAAACGCCCGTGTCAACGCCCTGCTGTCGGGCGGCATCGACCTGGTGGGCGTCATCAACCCCCGCTCGGTGGCGCGCGTCAAGGGAACGGCGGGTTTTGCCATCATGACCACGCAATCGGGCCAATACACTGATCTCATCATGCGCAAGGATGTGGGCCCTGGCATGAACCCCGACTTTGCCCTGGCGATGAAACATCTGTTCGACCGCGAACAGATGAAAAAGACCATCGCACTGGACCATGCTGTGTTGGGCAACGACCAGCCCATCGACCCCACAAATCGCTTTTACTTCAAAGACCTGCCGCAGCGTCCGTTTGACCTGGACAAGGCCAAATTCCACCTGCAGAAGTCGGGTGTGACCGGGAAGATTCCTGTGGTCACCTCGCCCGCAGCTATGTACTCGGTGGAAATTGCATTGCTGCTACAGCAGGCAGGCCAGCGCATTGGCCTGGATCTGGATGTCAAGCGGATGCCTGCCGATGGCTACTGGTCCAACCATTGGCTGAATAGCCCGGTCGGTTTTGGAAATGTGAACCCGCGACCGAATGCCGACACCATCCTCACGCAGTTTTTCAAGTCAGATGCGACCTGGAACGAATCGCGCTGGAAGAGCACCCAGTTTGACCAACTTCTGCTGGCCGCGCGTTCCGAAGTCGATATCACCAAGCGCAAGCAGATGTATGCGGACATGCAGACCATGATCCACAACGACGCGGGCATCGGCATCCCCATGTTCTTGGCCAGCATCGACGGGCACAGCACCAAGCTCAAGGGCTTGTCGCCGATTCCGATTGGTGGGCTGATGGGCTACATGTTTGCAGAAAACGTGTGGCTGGACGCCTGAGCCACGGCGACGCCTCGCACAAGCCTCTTTGCCCTTGAACGATCCGGCTATGGATGCACCCCACATCACCTTGAGCAGCCTGCTGGAGCAGCGCGATCATGCGCCGCTGCAGCGGGCCCTCGCACGCGGTGCCACGCGCAGAGATGTGATGGCGATGTTCATGGCCGCCGGCATGCAGTTGGGGGCAGCGGGTGTCATGGCTGGGTTGGCAGCTACTGCTCATGCGAGCACGCCCAGGCGCGGTGGGCGCATCCGCGTGGCGGGTACCACCACCACAGCCTCCGAGACACTGGACCCGGCCAAGCAGGCCAACCAGATGGACTATGCGCGCGGCCACATGCTCTACAACGGGCTGACGGCGCTGGATGGGGCGCTTACCCCCCAGCCCGCGCTGGCCGAGTCCTTTTCCACACAGGACGCGAAGACCTGGGTCTTCACTCTGCGCAAGGGTGTTGAGTTCCACGACGGCAAAGCGCTTTCGTCGGCCGATGTGGTGTTCTCGCTGCTGCGTCACAAAGACCCGGCCACGGGTTCCAAGGTCAAGGCGCTGGCTGAGCAAATTGCTTCGGTGCGCGCAACTGGACCTGCTGAAGTGACGCTGGAGCTCGCCGCGCCGAATGTGGACCTGCCAGCCATTCTTGGGACTTTCCACTTCCATATCGTCAAAGCGGGCACTACAGATTTCTCCAAAGGCATCGGCACCGGCCCGTTCAAGCTCAAGGAGTTCACGCCGGGCGTGCGCTCCGTGGTGGTGCGCAACGAGCGCTACTGGAAGCCTGACCGGCCCTACCTCGACGAGATCGAATTTACCGGTATCGCTGACGAGAAGGCGCGTGTCAGCGCCTTGCTGCATGGCGATTTCGACCTCGTGGCGGGCATTGATCCGCGCTCGGTCGGGCGCGTCAAGAGCACCAAGGGTTACGCCATCTTCACCACGCAAGGGTCGCACTACACCAATCTTGTCATGCGCCGAGACACTGGGCCGGGTGCAAACGCCGACTTCGTGCTGGCTATGAAGCACCTGATGCACCGCGAGCAGATGCGCAAGATCGTGGCGCTGGACCATGCGCTGGTCGCCAATGACCAGCCCATCAGCCCCACCAGCCGCTTTCACTTTGATGAGTTGCCGCAGCGTCCTTTCGACCTGGACAAGGCCAAGTTCCACTTGAAGAAATCCGGCGTAACAGGGCCCGTGCAGGTGGTGGCATCTCGCGCGGCAATGTATTCGCTAGACATGGCCCTGATGTTGCAACAGTTTGCGCAGCTGATCGGCCTGGAACTGGATTTGCAGCAGGTGCCGGCCGACGGCTATTGGTCCAAGCATTGGCTCAGCAGCGAGGTGGGCTTTGGAAACATCAACGCCCGCCCCACAGCCGACACCATCCTCACCCAGTTCTTTAAATCAGACTCTGCTTGGAATGAATCACGCTGGAAGTCCGAGCGGTTTGACCAATTGCTGTTGGTTGCCCGCGCCGAACTGGATGTGGGCAAACGCAAGCAGATGTACGCCGATATGCAGACGATGATCCACCACGATGCCGGTGTTGGCATCCCGTTGTTCCTGGCCAGCATTGACGGGCACTCCAGTCGCATCAAAGGCCTGCAATCCATTCCACTTGGCGGGTTGATGGGCAACGCATTCGCTGAGCACGTCTGGGTGGACGCCTGATAACCGAATTCCAAGAATATGAGACACGCAAAACCATGAATCACGTCATTTTGTCATTGCTGATCAAACGGATCGCGCTCGCTTGTGTGTCGCTGCTCGTGGTCTCGGCCATCGTGTTTTCGATTACCACAGTGCTGCCGGGCGATGCGGCGCAGGAGCAGTTGGGCCAGGATGCAACCCCTGAGGCGCTGGCGGCCCTGCGTGCCCAAATGGGACTCAATGTGCCAGCCCCCGAGCGCTATGTGAAGTGGCTGTGGGGCGTGGTGCAGGGCGACCTGGGGCAATCCATCACCACGCGGTTGCCGGTGGCCGAGCTGGTGGCCAGCCGCCTGCCCAACTCGCTGCAGCTGGCCGCAGTCACGGCCCTGTTCTCGGTTCCCATCGCGCTGCTGTTCGGCATCTTGTCGGCAGTGCTGCGGGGTTCGTGGCTTGACCGCATTGCCTCCAGCCTGTCGGTGGCGGTGGTGTCCGTCCCTGAGTTTTTGGTGGCTACGCTGGCGGTGCTGGTGTTCGCCGTGCAGCTGCGCTGGCTGCCAGCGCTCTCGTACGTGAACGATATCGAATCCATGGGACAGATGCTGCGCGCATACGCCATGCCCGTTCTCAGCCTGTGTTGCGTGATCGTGGCGCAGATGATGCGCATGACGCGCGCTGCGGTGATCGACCAGCTCGAAGCGCCCTACATCGAGATGGTGCGGCTCAAGGGAGCATCACCCCTGCGCATGGTGCTCGCCCATGCATTGCCCAACGCGGTAGGGCCTATTGCCAATGCGGTGGCGCTGTCGCTGTCGTACTTGCTAGGGGGGGTAATCGTGATTGAAACCATCTTCAACTATCCCGGAATTGCCAAGTTGATGGTGGACGGGGTGATTCAGCGCGACATGCCTCTGGTGCAGACCTGCGCCATGATTTTTTGTACCGGGTATTTGCTGCTGGTCACGCTCGCTGACGTTTGCGGAATCCTGGCAAACCCGCGTCTGCGCCACCGTTGAAGCCCCAGTCTGGAGAATTTTCTGATGCATTCGCTTCCCCCTTCCCCGACTTCAGGTGCTTCTTCGCTGCCACCTGCCCCCGACCGTGGCCGGACCTTGCGCTGGCTTGCGGGCTTTGGATTCTCCGGCCTGGCTGGGTTGGTGATTCTCGTGTTCTGGTTGCTCACCGCACTGCTGGGACCGTCGTTGCTGCCCCGCCATCTGGTGGACCTACAAGCCTCGGTGGTCTATGCACCAATTGACTTTCAGCATTGGTTAGGTACGGATTACCTTGGCCGCGACATGCTGGTGCGAGTGGTACAGGGCGCGCGCTACACCGTAGGCGTGGCCCTGGTGGCCACCTTGATTGCGAGCAGCACGGGAACGGTGCTGGCGCTGCTGGCAGCAGCCACGGGATCGTGGGTGGACGCCTTCCTGAGCCGACTGCTGGACACGCTGACTTCCATTCCCAGCAAGATGTTCGCGCTGGTTCTGGTGGCTGGCTTCGGCTCGTCCATCGGCATGCTGGTGTTTACCGCAGCGCTGCTGTATGTGCCCGGAGCCTTCCGAATCGCTCGCTCGCTGGCCGTCAACATCAATGCACTGGACTACGTGACCGTGGCCCGTACACGGGGCGAGGGAACGCTGTACATCATGTTGCGCGAGATCTTGCCCAACATCATTGGCCCCATCCTCGCAGACCTTGGGTTGCGCTTTGTGTATGTGGTGTTGCTGCTGGCCAGCCTGAGCTTTTTGGGACTGGGTATTCAACCTCCCGAGGCCGACTGGGGTTCGCTGGTGCGGGAAAACGTTGACGCGCTAGCAAACGGCGGCGCAGCGGTGATTGCGCCGGCCCTGGCCATCGCCAGCTTGACCATCTCGGTCAATTTGGTCATCGACAACCTGCCGGGCCGTGCGGCCCGCGAACGTCAAGGACATTGAACATGGGCGCTTCTGTCATTGTGAAAGACCTGCACATCACCGCAGGCGATCAGACTCTGGTGGACCACCTGAGTTTCGTCATTGAGCCCGGCGAGGTGCTGGCACTCATCGGTGAATCCGGGTCAGGCAAAACCACTACGGCGTTAGCCCTGATGGGCTACGCACGCCATGGCTGCGCGATCACGGGCGGCAGCGTGCGCATTGGCGACACCGATGTGCTGGGTTTGTCACCGGCCGGTCAACGGGCGCTGCGAGGACGCACCGTGTCGTATATCGCGCAGAGTGCGGCGGCGTCGTTCAACCCCTCGCGCACCATCATGGACCAAGTGGTGGAGCCCGCGCGCATCCACGGCACCATGCCCCGTGCCGAGGCCGAGGCCAAGGCTGTACAACTTTTCAGCGAGCTGGCGCTGCCCAATCCTGAAACCATCGGCCAGCGTTACCCACACCAAGTGTCTGGCGGGCAGCTGCAGCGACTGATGGCGGCCATGGCACTCATCACCGACCCGGACCTGGTCATCCTGGATGAACCCACCACCGCGTTGGATGTGACTACGCAAATCGAGGTGCTGCGCGCTTTCCGCCGTGTGGTGCGCGAGCGGCGAGCCACGGCCGTGTACGTCAGCCACGATCTGGCTGTGGTGGCGCAGATGGCGGACCACATCCTCGTGCTGCGTGGCGGCCAGATGCAAGAGGTGAACTCCACCGCGCAGATCCTCGCCAAACCTGCGCATGAGTACACCCAGAGCCTACTGGCAGCCGCACGCCCTGCGCCGCGCGCCACCGGCCATTGCAAGGGCGAGGGTGAGCTACTGCTGGAGGTGCGCGAGCTCTCGGCCGGATACGGCCCTGTGGATTCGAAGGGACAGCCTGCAACGCTGATCCTGGAGGACATCAATTTCAAGCTGTACCGCGGCCAGGCCATCGGTGTGATCGGCGAATCCGGCTCGGGCAAGACCACGCTGGCGCGAGCGGTTGCCGGGCTGATTGCTCCTAGCAAGGGCAACATGCTCTTCAAAGGCCACGCGCTGCAGCCTGACCTACGCCAGCGCAGCAAGGAAGATTTGCGGCAGATCCAGATCGTCTTCCAGATGGCGGACACGGCGCTGAACCCTTCGCAGACCATCGAGCGCATCCTGGCGCGACCGCTGCAGTTCTATAAAGGCATGCAGGGTCCTGCGCTGCAGCGGCGTATCCATGAGCTTCTGGATCTGGTGCGGCTACCGCATTCTGTGGCGCAGCGTCTTCCGGGCGGTCTCTCAGGCGGGCAGAAGCAGCGGGTGAACCTGGCGCGCGCCTTGGCCGCTGAGCCTGACCTGATCCTGTGCGATGAAGTGACATCGGCACTCGACACTGTGGTGGGCGCCGCCGTTCTGGACCTGATGGCAGACCTGCGCCGCGAGCTGGGCGTCTCGTATCTGTTCATCAGCCACGATCTGCACACCGTGCGGGCCGTGTGCGACGAGATCATCGTGATGCAGCATGGCCGCAAGCTCGACCATGTTGCGCGCGCCGACTTTGACCGCGGCCCGCACCATCCGTACTACGAACTCCTGGCCGCCTCGGTGCCCGAGCTACGCCAGGGTTGGTTGGAAGAGCGGGACCTTCAGGTCACCCGTGCGGTTGCGCCTGTGGCGCTGGCGGCGTGAGCGCAGTGCTGCCAATGAATCTAGGAAGGAGCACCCATTCATGATCCCGATATTCCGCATCGCCGTCCTGCCCGGAGACGGCATCGGCAAAGAAGTCATGCCCGAAGGA
>NZ_JBMDJC010000034.1:0-27661 GCF_057808995.1 Acidovorax sp. FG60 | reverse complement strand
GCGAAGGCGGCCGTACCGTGGGCGCTGGCGTCGTGGCCAAGATCATTGCTTAATTCATAAGCAGAATAAGGAACTTGCCATGTCCAAGCAAAAAATCCGCATCCGCCTGAAGGCGTTTGACTACAAGCTGATCGACCAGTCCGCTGCCGAGATCGTTGACACCGCCAAGCGCACCGGCGCCATCGTCAAGGGCCCCGTGCCCCTGCCGACACGCATGAAGCGTTTCGACATCCTGCGCTCGCCGCACGTCAACAAGACCAGCCGCGACCAGCTCGAAATCCGCACGCACCAGCGTCTGATGGACATCGTGGACCCAACGGACAAGACCGTTGACGCCCTGATGAAGCTCGACCTGCCGGCTGGTGTGGACGTCGAAATCAAGCTGCAGTGATGTAGCGACGGCCGTTGTGAGGTGGGCCCGCCCGCCTTGCAGTGTCTGAAATAACGCGAACTTGCTTGAAAAAGCAGTTCGCGTTATACTTTAGGGCTTCGCTCAATTTGCGCCTGTTAAAAGGTGTGCATTGGCGGAGTTTTATTAACCTTCTTTCATACACGCGGGCGAGAGCTTGCGGAAACGCTGCAGCCAATTGAAGTTGTGGCGGTGAGAGTTTTGGAGAAAACCAATGAGTCTGAGCAACTCCCTCGGGTTGCTGGGTCGCAAAGTGGGCATGATGCGTCTGTTCACCGATGATGGGGACGCAGTGCCTGTCACGGTGGTGGATGTGTCCAACAACCGCGTTACCCAGGTCAAAACCCAAGAGAACGATGGCTACGTGGCCTTGCAGGTCACGTTTGGTTCGCGCAAAGCATCGCGCGTAACCAAGCCAGAAGCCGGCCACCTTGCCAAGGCAGGTGTGGAAGCCGGTGAAATCATCCAGGAATTCCGCGTCACTGCTGATACCGCTGGCAAATATGCCGCAGGTGCAGCGGTGCCCGTAACCGATGTGTTTGCCGTGGGCCAGAAGGTCGATGTGCAAGGCACTTCCATCGGTAAGGGTTACGCCGGTACCATCAAGCGTCACAACATGAGCTCGCAGCGCGCGTCGCACGGTAACAGCCGTTCGCACAACGTGCCTGGCTCGATCGGTATGGCACAAGACCCCGGTCGCGTGTTCCCCGGCAAGCGCATGACGGGCCACCTCGGCGATGTCACCAAGACCACGCAAAACCTCGATGTCATCCGCATCGACGAAGCGCGTCAACTGCTCTTGATCAAGGGCGCTATTCCGGGCTCCAAGGGTGGGTTCGTGACGGTGCGTCCAGCGGTCAAGGCCAAATCTTCCAAAGGAGCGAACTAATGCAGCTCGAACTCCTGAATGACCAAGGCCAAGGCGCGTCCAAGCTGGATGTTCCTGAAACCGTGTTCGGTCGTGAATACAACGAAGATCTGGTGCACCAGATCGTCGTGGCCTACCAGGCCAATGCACGCCAAGGCACTCGCGCCCAGAAGGACCGCGAGCAAGTCCGTCACTCGACCAAGAAGCCTTTCAAGCAAAAGGGTACGGGTAACGCACGTGCAGGTATGACTTCCTCGCCACTGTGGCGTGGGGGCGGTCGGATTTTCCCGAACATGCCTGACGAAAATTTCACGCAGAAGATCAACAAGAAGATGTACCGCGCCGGTATGTCTGCCATCTTGTCGCAGCTGGCCCGCGAAGGTCGTCTGGCTGTGGTCGACTCGCTGAAGCTTGACTCCCCCAAGACCAAGGTCCTGGCCGACAAGTTCAAGGCAATGAACCTGCAATCGGTGATGGTGATTGCCGACGAAGTGGACGAAAACCTGTACTTGGCTTCGCGCAATCTGGTGAACGTGCTCGTCGTTGAGCCCCGTTACGCCGATCCCGTGTCGCTGGTGCGTTTCAAGAAAGTGCTCGTCACCAAGGGTGCAATCGACAAACTCAAGGAGATGTTCGCATGAGCACACTCAAGTTTGACGAAGGTCGTCTGATGCAAGTGCTGGTCGCTCCCATCGTGTCCGAAAAGGCCACCATGGTTGCTGAAAAGTCCAATGCTGTGACGTTCAAGGTGCTGCAGAACGCAACCAAGCCAGAAATCAAGGCCGCTGTGGAATTGATGTTCAAGGTCGAGGTCAAGGGCGTCTCTGTGGTGAACACCAAAGGCAAGACCAAGCGTTTTGGCAAGACCATCGGCCGCCGCGACAACGTTCGCAAGGCATACGTCACGCTGCAACCAGGTCAAGAGCTGAACCTCTCCGGGGAGGCCGCGTAATCATGGCTGTCATCAAGATGAAACCCACTTCGCCCGGCCAACGTGCCGTGGTGAAGGTCACGCGTGACCACCTGTACAAGGGTGAAGCGTACGCCCCCCTGCTGGAGCCACAATTCCAGAAGGCCGGTCGTAACAACAACGGTCACATCACCACCCGCCACAAGGGCGGTGGCCACAAGCACCACTACCGTGTGGTGGACTTCAAGCGCAACAAGGACGGCATTCCGGCCAAGGTTGAGCGCATTGAGTACGACCCCAACCGTACGGCCCACATCGCTCTGGTGTGCTATGCCGACGGCGAGCGCCGCTACATCATCGCTCCCCGCAACCTGGAAGTGGGCGCAACCCTGCTGTCCGGTTCGGAAGCCCCGATCCGCGCTGGCAACACGCTGCCTATCCGCAACATCCCCGTGGGTTCGACCATCCACTGCATCGAGCTCAAGCCCGGTGCCGGTGCTCAGATCGCTCGCTCGGCTGGTGCTTCGGCAACGCTGCTGGCCCGTGAAGGCGTTTACGCTCAAGTGCGTATGCGCTCCGGCGAAGTGCGCAAGATCCACATCGAATGCCGCGCCACCATTGGTGAAGTGGCCAACGAAGAGCACAGCCTGCGCCAACTGGGCAAGGCCGGTGTGAAGCGCTGGATGGGTATTCGTCCTACGGTTCGCGGCGTGGCCATGAACCCTGTGGATCACCCTCACGGTGGTGGCGAAGGCCGCACCGGCGAAGGCCGCCATGCAGTCGATCCTTGGGGCAATCTGACCAAGGGTTATCGCACCCGTAACAACAAGCGCACACAGATCATGATCGTGTCGCGTCGCAAGAAGTAAGGGGTAACAGATGACTCGCTCTCTTAAAAAGGGTCCATTTGTTGACCATCACTTGCTGGCCAAGGTCGAAAAGGCCGTTGCCACCAAGGACAAGAAACCAGTCAAGACCTGGTCGCGTCGCTCCATGGTTCTGCCCGAGTTCATCGGTCTGACCATTGCCGTGCACAACGGCAAGCAGCACGTACCTGTCTATGTCACCGACCAGATGGTGGGCCACAAGCTGGGCGAATTCGCCCTGACGCGCACCTTCAAGGGTCACCCCGCTGACAAAAAAGCGAAGAAGTAAGGAACGACCATGTCTGAAACACGTGCAGTCCTCCGGGGCGTCCGTCTGTCGGTCGACAAGGGCCGTCTGGTCGCTGACCTGATCCGCGGCAAGAAGGTGGACCAGGCTCTGAACATCCTGAACTTCACGCAGAAAAAAGCTGCGGGAATCGTCAAGAAGGTTCTGGAGTCGGCCATCGCCAATGCCGAACACAACGATGGCGCTGACATCGACGAACTGAAGGTCAAGACCATCTACGTCGAACAAGGCACCACGCTCAAGCGCTTCACCGCGCGCGCCAAAGGCCGCGGCAACCGCATCAGCAAGCCCACGTGCCATGTGTACGTGACGGTTGGCAACTAAAGGCTCGGGAAGACTATGGGACAAAAAATCCATCCTACCGGCTTCCGCCTTGCGGTCAGCCGCAACTGGTCCAGCCGTTGGTACGCCAGCAACCGCGACTTCGCGGGCATGTTGGCCGAAGACATCAAGGTGCGTGAGTACCTGAAGGCCAAGTTGAAGAACGCGGCTGTGTCGCGCATCCTGATCGAGCGTCCAGCCAAGAACGCCCGCATCACCATTTACTCGGCACGTCCTGGTGTGGTGATCGGCAAGAAGGGTGAAGACATCGAGAACCTCAAGAAGGAACTCGCTCTGCGCCTGGGTGTGCCAGTGGCTGTCAACATCGAAGAAGTGCGCAAGCCCGAAATCGATGCCAAGCTGATCGCCGACAGCATCACGCAACAGCTCGAAAAGCGGATCATGTTCCGCCGCGCCATGAAGCGTGCCATGCAGAACGCCATGCGTCTGGGTGCCCAGGGCATCAAGATCATGTCGTCCGGTCGTCTGAACGGTATCGAAATCGCTCGTTGCGAATGGTACCGTGAAGGCCGCGTGCCACTTCACACGCTGCGCGCCGACATCGACTACGGTACCTCTGAAGCCAAGACCACCTACGGTGTGATCGGCGTCAAGGTCTGGGTCTACAAGGGCGATACGCTGGGTCGTAACGACCTGCCTGCCGTGGAAACTCCACGTCCAGACGAAGAACGCCGCCCACGCGGTCCACGCCGTGACGGCCGCCCAGGTGGCGATCGTCCAGGCGCAGGCCGTGGCCCACGTCGTCCAGTCGGTGGTAACACCGCTCCGGCCGACGGCAGCGACAAGCCAGTGGAAGCTGGTGGCGCTGATAACACCGCCGTTAAGCGCGTACGCAAAGTCGCCGCGCCCGCTACAGCAGCGGACGGAAAAGGAGAATAAGTATGCTGCAACCTGCTCGCCGCAAGTACCGCAAGGAGCAAAAGGGCCGTAATACCGGTGTCGCAACGCGGGGTGCCTCCGTTGCGTTCGGTGATTTCGGTCTGAAGTGCACCGATCGTGGCCGTCTCACGGCCCGCCAGATCGAAGCTGCACGCCGTGCGATTTCCCGTCACGTCAAGCGTGGCGGCCGTATCTGGATCCGCGTGTTCCCGGACAAGCCTATCTCTACCAAGCCCGCAGAAGTGCGTATGGGTAACGGTAAGGGCAACCCCGAGTACTACGTGGCCGAAATCCAGCCCGGCAAGATCGTTTTCGAGATCGTCGGTGTGCCTGAAGAACTGGCCCGCGAAGCGTTCCGCCTGGCTGCAGCCAAGCTGCCGCTGCGCACCACGTTTGTCAGTCGTCACCTTGGCGCTTAATTCAGGAGAACAAGCAATGAAGACTACTGAACTTCGCCAAAAAGACGTCGCCGGTATCGAAGCCGAAATCAAGGCGCTGCAAAAGGCCCACTTCGGCCTGCGCATGCAAAAGGCTACGCAGCAATTGGCTAACACCAACACGCTGCGCACCACCCGCCGCGATATCGCCCGTGCAAAGACCATTCTTGCTGAAAAGCAAGCCGCCAAGTAAGGAGCCCACATGACGGAACCTAAAAAATCCCTCAAGCGCACCTTGGTTGGCAAGGTGGTCAGCGACAAGCGTCAAAAGACTGTGACCGTGCTGGTCGAGCGCCGTGTGAAGCACGAGCTCTACGGCAAGATCGTTGCGAAGTCGAGCAAGTACCACGCCCATGATGAAAATGGCGAGTACAAGTTGGGCGACGTGATCGAAATTACCGAAAGCCGTCCGCTCTCTAAGACCAAGAACTGGGTGGCTACCCGCTTGGTGCAAAAGGCCGGTCTGCTGTAAATCAGCATCCCATTGCCCCGGGGTCAAGACCCCGGACGGCAAAGCCTTTCAAAACGACCCACAATGTGGGTCGTTTTGCTTTGTGGCCCACTTTTTTAGGACTCAGGCAAATCGGGATGCGGCATCAACTCGCTTTGGCGTGAGTCGCTTGTCTGAGCCTTGTTTTGCGCACGTCATGTTGTGTTGGCGGCGCGGGGCACTTCGCGTATCCAATCCCATTCATCCCGCTATCCATTCCACCATCCCAAGGAGATAACAATGATCAAAGTCGGTGACACCCTGCCTGCCAGCACGCTCATGGAATATTCGGAAGTCGAGGGCGAAGGCTGCAGCATCGGCCCGAACCCTGTGCCTGTAGACAAGGCTACGGCTGGCAAGACGATTGCCCTGTTTGCATTGCCCGGAGCGTTTACGCCCACCTGCTCGGCCAAGCATGTGCCAGGCTATGTGGAAAAGGCCGCCGAGTTCAAGGCCGCAGGTGTGGATGAGATCTGGTGCGTGAGCGTGAACGACGCCTTCGTCATGGGCGCATGGGCGCGTGACCAGAAGACCGATGGCAAGGTCCGCATGTTGGGCGACGGCGACGCCACTTTCGCCAAGGCCACCGGTCTGACGCTGGATCTGACGGGCAAGGGTCTGGGTCTGCGCAGCAACCGCTATTCGATGCTGGTGCGCGACGGCAAGGTGGTCACCCTCAACGTGGAAGCCCCGGGCAAATTTGAAGTTAGCGACGCTGACACGCTGCTCCAGCAAGCCCAAAAGGCTTGAGTTCGGCGTTAACCGGCTGCGCCGAGTGCTCCCTGCGATGTGGGGCGTTCTGGCTTGGGCCGGCTGCCGGGGTCGCCATTGCTGTGGCGAGAACTGGCGAAGCCGGCCATAAGCGTGATCCCGGGAAGGCCTTGAGCGGATCTAAAGCTCGTTGGAAAACCGGATGGCATGGAGCAGCCGCTGCAGCTTCGCTCTGCGTGTCGGCGCCAGCCATTGACTGGCCCATTGGACCTCGCCGGTCAGCCGGGCCCGTTCGCTGATGTCCACCTGGGGCTGTTGGCCCAGCCGGTGCAGGCGAGCCTTGAGGATGTCGAACTGTGTGCGGCTGTAGTTGGTACGCTCGTTGACCACCAGTCCCGTCACATACTGCCGCTGGTGCGCTGGCATCACGCGGGTCTTGTCCGCGCGCAGGGTGAATCCTTCGTCCTGGGCAATGGCGGTCACCCAGGCGCGCAAGTCCACCCACTGCTGGTGCAGCGCCTTTGAACCTGAAAACACCAGGTCGTCGGCATAGCGTGTGTAGCGCGCGCCAAAGCGCTCTGCCAGGGCGTTCAGCCGCAGGTCCAGCCCGAAGGCGCACAGATTTGCCAAGGCGGGCGACGTGGGCGCACCCTGCGGCAAATGGGGCTGTTTCAGGCGCGTGCTGATGGCACGGCGCTGCGCGATGGCCTCCCGCGGCTGGGGGGCTGCTTCCAGCAATCGTTCCCGGACGGCCTGAGGGGTTCGCGTGGTGGTCAGCCGCGTGAGCAGCTCGGCGGCCGGGCGACCATGGCCCAGTGCCCGCCACAGCGCGCGCACGCGGGTGGCCGTGATGCACATGAAGAAATCGGCCAGGTCAAACCGTATCACCACAGCCTGCTGGGTGTGGACCTGTGCGTGGGTGCCCACGCCGTGGCCGCGCACAAAGCCATGCGCGGCCTCGTGCACGGGCACGCCAGCCAGCAGGCTGTCCAGAATGCGGTGCTGCGTGCTGGCCAGGCGCGGGCGGGGCGCCTCCAGCAGGCGCAGCCCACCGCTGGGCTTGGGCAGCAAGCGGTAGCGATAGTGCGAAAGGGGCAGGGCATGGCCCCCTTCCTGGCGTTCGCGCCAGTGCGCATGCTCGGGCGCGAGCCACAGGAGGTCATCCAGCGAAACGGCCAGGGCCTCGGTTACGTCGGTGGCGGCCAGCAGCAAGGGCGTGGTGCGCTCACGGCCCATCCATGCGGGGTGCGCGCCTGCCGTGGCGGAGCGCAGCAGCCAGTGCAACGGCTCCCCGGTGCGTGGGCTGGCGGCCCAGGTGCGGAAAGCCCGGGCGAGTTGGGGGTCGGGCCATTGGTGCAAAGGCAGGGCTGGTTCGGCGTTTTCATCGTCGTCGCCCGCCAGCTCGTCCCAGGCGTCCTGGTCTTTTTCCTCCTGCTGGTCGAAGGTCGTCGTAAGTGACTGCAGGGTGGCGCCATTGCGCAGCCCCGCTTTGCGCCACCAGACACCCCAGCACAGCCAGGTGGCCACGTCCTCAGCCTCCAGCCGCGCCCATTCGGCCCCGGACGCGTGGGACAGGCGGCGCAGCTGTTCGAGCAAGGGCGGCGGCAGTGGAACGGGGCTGTCCGCCAGGGTCGTGTTGTTACCCAGGCAGGCACCTGCGCGCGCTGCCAGTGCCTGGAGGGTGCGACGCTCCGGCTCCCGTGCATCGGCCAGCACGGCCATGGCCAGCGCCTTGGCCAGTGCGCGTGTGCGGGCTGGAGTCTTCGTCACGAAGCTGCGAAGTGTAGGAAGTTGGCCCGGTGTCAACCTGCGGGTTGGGTGCGAACTGCACGCCACGGGTGGCGGGAGGTTCGCGCGCCGCGATGGACGCGTTGGAAGACAACACCGTGGGGCTGCCCCACGGCTCGATCCTGATCAACAGGCTCGAAGTGCTTGGCACCGGGCCGGTCTGATTCTATAACTGCTATAAATTTAATAGCTATTGACGCAATATCAATGAGCGCTAGGCACCAAAAACTCAAGAAATATCAACCTTGAGGTAGTGCGCCCCCGCAATGGGGTTGTGGTAGTAGGGTGGAATCTCTTCAAAGCCCAGGTCGGTGTACAGCGCCCGGGCCGACTCCATGTCGTCGAGCGTGTCGAGCAGCACGCAGGCGTAACCCGCCTGGCGCGCCCGGTCGAGCATGGCCTCCGCGAGTTCGCGGCCCAGGCCGAAGCCCCGGAAGGCTTTGCGCACGTACAGCCGCTTCATTTCGCTCGCGTTGGGGTAGTCGGCCGTATCCAGTGGTCGAAGGGCGCAGCAGCCGGCAATCGCCCCTTCGACCTGGGCCAGCAGCAGTGCGCCGCGCGGCGGGCCGTAGTCGCCGGGCAGGCCCGCGAGTTCGGTCTCGAAGTCCTGGAAACACAGGTCTACGCCGAGGGTGTCGGCGTACTCCCGGAAGATGGTGCGGACCGCTTCCATCTCGGCGGGCGAGGTGGGGGTCAGCAGGGTGACGGAAGGCTTGTCCAAAACGCAGTAGTTCAAAACAGCGGAAGCCGCAGTGTAGCGAGTCTGGCTAGAACCCCGCCGCTGCCCCCAGAGAGGACACCCACCAGGCCAGCGCGGCACTGAGGGCCAGCACCACCAGCGCCACGGCCCGGCTGGTCAAGTCGTCGCGAGACGGCGTGGCCGGGGCGGGCAGCAGCTTGTCGCCATGCAGCATGGGCCGGACGAGGCGTTGGCGGCGAACCAGCACATAGAAAATGATGGCGATCAGGTGCAACCCCACCAGCCCCAGCACCAGGTACTGGCCAATTTCCTTGTGGTAGCCCGTGGCCTGGCCGACCACTGCATTCGACACAAACCGGGTGAGCGGGCCAGCGAAGGCGATCTCGTCATCACTCAACAAACCGGTGGCCACTTGGGCCACCAGCACGGCCAGCAGCGCAAAGACCGACAGGGCGCCCAGTGGGCTGTGGCCAATGCTGTCTTCGGCGTGGGCTGAACCGCGCAGATACCGCAGCACCCGCATCGGGGAGTACAGAAAACTCGTGAAGCGCGACCAGCGCCCGCCCATCAGCCCCCAGACCATGCGGAACACCAGCAGCGCCAACACGCCGTACCCCAGCCGGAAATGCCATTCCATGGCGTTGCCCCCCACCTTGGCGGTGATGACCAGGCCCACGACGCTCGCGGCGAGTGCCCAGTGGAAGATGCGGGTGGGAAGGTCCCAGATGCGTACGGAGTGTTGCGTCATGGCGGCGGGGCAGGGTGGTTGGACGAAGGGTGGTGGGCCGCATTGTGAAGGAGGCGGGGTCAACCCGAAAGAGCATGCCCGCTGCGAAATGGGCGGTAAAACGGCATACTTGCCCCGGGCTCTCAGAGCCTGTCCACCCCACGAAAAAGGAATCTCCCTATGAAAGCACTTGCCGCGTTCGCCCTTGCCGCCGCTACGCTGACCTTGTCCGCACCGGCCTCTGCCCAGTTCGCCAAGGCGGAAGACGCCATCAAATACCGCCAGAGCGCGCTGTTTGTGATGGGCCAGCACTTTGGCCGCCTTGGGGCCATGGCCAATGGCCGTATCCCGTTCGACGCCAAGGCCGCGCAGGAGAACGCGGACGTGGTGGCGCAGATGGCCAAGCTGCCCTGGGCGGGATTTGGCGCGGGCACCGACAAGGGCGCGCCCACCAAGGCATTGCCTGAAATCTGGACCGAACAGGCCAAGTTCAAGGAGCATTCCGACAAGCTCGAAGCCGAATCCGTCAAGCTGGCCGCTGCGGCCAAGACGGGCAATCTGGACAACCTCAAGACCGCGTTCGGCGCGGCCGCCGGCACCTGCAAGGCCTGCCACGACAATTACCGCGCGAAATAAGGCACATCCCCCTGAGCGGCTGCGCCGCTTCCCCCTTCTCTCTACGCGCTCCGGGAAGGGGGACGGCGCCAGCGCGGCGGGGCGGCCCTTGCGCGGCGTCCGCTCCTCTGGGCAACGCCAGTTTCAGAGGTCATTTGCAAAATTGATAGCTGCTGGCGCTTGCCCCATAAGCGCAAAAGGCCGATTTCTCATGAAATCGGCCTTTTGTCTTTGGAAGGACTGACGGAGGCGCAGCTCAGGTCTCTGCGAGCAACTTCTCGATCAATTGATGCAACTCGGGGAAGTTCGGCGCCCCCACATAGGTTTTCACGATCTCGCCGCGCTTGTTGACGATGAAGGTCGATGGCGTGAGCCGCACATCGCCCCAGGCCTGAGCCACCTTGCCGGTGTTGTCGATCGCCACCTTGAAGGGCAGTTTGCGGGTTTCGGCAAAGTTCACCACGTAGCTGGGCGGGTCGTAGCTCATGGCCACGGCCAGCGTGTCGAAGCCTTTGGCGTGGTACTTGTTGTAGGTGGCCACGATCTCGGGCATTTCGGCCACGCAGGTGGTGCAGCTGGTGGCCCAGAAATTCACCAGCGTGACCTTGCCGCGCAGATCGGCGGTGGATTGGCTCGTGCCGTTTAGCAACACGAAGGTGGATTCCGGTGCCGCAGAGCGGCCTGTATCCAGGTACACATAGGCACCCACGGCCGCAAATGCTGCCACTGCCACCCCTGCCGCCCAATGCTTGATCGCCATGACTTGTCCATTCATCCTGAAACTGTGGCCCCTGTGGGTACCCGGGCCTGCTACCGGCATTGTGCCGGACCTGCCCTAACAACAACGCCCGTCTTCACGGGTGGCCCGCAGGCCGAACTTGGGATGGAGTCGGCTTGGCGGGCAAAAGTTCGCCCGCAGGGGATGCCGCCTGTTGATCTGGGTCACTGTGCCGATAATCGACCGATGAACTGGACACCAACCCGGGCTGCTGCCCTGCCACCGTTGCTGTGGCTGCTCGTGGGCTGCAGCCCTGCGCTGAACTGGCGCAGCGTGCCTTTGCCCGAGGCCGGCATCACCATCACCTTGCCTTGCAAGCCTGACCAGGCCACGCGCACGGTTGAACTGGCGGGGGTGCCCGTCGAGCTGTCCATGGCGGGCTGCGATGCCGACGGCGCCACATTTGCCGTGTCGCATGCGGCCCTGGCAGACCCTGCCCAAGCGGGCGCTGCCCTGCGGCACTGGCGGGCCGCTGTGGTCGCCAACCTCGGCGCGGGCGCCGCAGCCACGGCGGCTGATGCGCCGTATGCCCCCAAGGGGGCACTGCCCCTGCCGCAGTCGGTGCGCACCGTGGTGCAAGGCCAGCGTGCCGACGGCAGCCCCGTGTTTGCCCAGGGCGTGTGGTTTGCGCGCGCTGCGGGGCCGCAGATGCGGCTGTACCACGCGGTGGTTTACACGGGCAAGCCCCGCCCCGAGTTGGCCGACCAGTTCTTTGCAGGGATGGTGCTCCAATGACCGGGCATGCGGTGTTGCCCAGGCGGGCAGCGGTCATCGTTTTTCTGGCCTTTGCCTTCGCCTACTTCCTGTCGGCGCTGGTGCGGGCTGTTACGGCCACGCTAGCGCCCACACTGGCGCAGGAGTTTTCGCTGCAGGCCAGCGACCTGGGCTTGCTTGCGGGCGGGTACTTTCTGGGCTTTGCGGCCACGCAGCTGCCGCTGGGCACCTGGCTGGACCGGCATGGCCCCCGCAAGGTGGCGCTGGGATTTCTGGGCGTGGCCGTGGTGGGCAGCCTGGTGTTTTCGGTGGCGACGGGGTTTTCGGGCTTGCTGGCCGGGCGTGTGTTGTGTGGTGCGGGCGTCAGCGCCTGCCTCATGGCGCCGCTCACGGGCTATAGGCGCTGGTTCGAGCCCACGGCGCAGATGCGCGCCAACTCCTGGATGCTGATGACGGGCTCGCTGGGCATGGTGGCGTCCACGCTGCCGGTGCAGTGGGCACTGCCCTTGGTGGGGTGGCGGCCGCTGTTCTGGGGCTTGGCGGCGCTGATCGCGCTGTCGATGGTGGTGATTGCGGTTTGGGTGCCCGGCTGGGCGGCGGGCACACCGGGCGCGGGCGGTGGCGGTGGTGCCACGGCGGAGCGCGGCCCCAGCAGTGTCACTGTGCCACCGGGCTATGCGATGATGTGGCGCCACCCGTATTTCCAGCGCCTGGCGCCCCTGGGCTTCTTTGTGTACGGCGGCATGGTGGCCATGCAGACGCTATGGGCAGGCCCATGGATGCAGCGGGTGGCGGGCTACTCACCGCTGGAGGCTGCCACGGGGCTGTTCTGGATCAACGTGGCCATGCTCTGCACGTTCTGGACCTGGGGCATGGTCAACCCCTGGCTGCTGCGCAAGGGGCTGGGAGCGGACCGGCTGATGGCTGCGGGCTTGCCGCTGTGCCTGGTGGTGTTGCTCGGCATCATTCTCGCGGGGCCGCAGGCGGGAGGCGGTGCCTGGGCGCTGTTTTGTGTGTCGTGCACGTTTGTGTCGCTGTCGCAGCCTGCGGTGGCCATGGCGTTCCCGCAGGCGCTGGCGGGGCGCGCGCTGTCAGCCTACAACCTCGTGATTTTTGCGGGAGTGTTTGTGGTGCAGTGGGGCATTGGCCTGGGGGTGGACGCCTTTGCCGCGGCCGGCCTGTCCACGGTGCAGTCGTTCCAGGCCGCGATGGCGGTGTACCTGGCGTGCAACGCGGTCGCCTACGCGTGGTTCCTGCTGCAGGGGCGGCGCCATAATGTGCTGCAAACCACCACGCCATGAGCACCACCAGCATCCTCATCATTGCCCACGCCCCGTTGGCCCATGCACTGCGCGAATGTGCGCTGCATGTGTTTCCCGACTGCGGCGACAACGTGGCCGCTCTCGACGTGCAGCCCAACCAGCCGCCCGAAGAGTCGCTGGCGCAGGCCCGCATCATGCTGCAGCAACTGGGCGCAGATTCCACCCTGGTGCTCACCGACGTGTTTGGTGCCACCCCCTGCAACGTGGCGCAGCGCGTGATCGAGAACGTGCGCTCGCGCCTGGTGACGGGGGTCAACCTGCCCATGCTGCTGCGGGCAGTGAGCTACCGCCACGAACCCCTCGACGCGGTGGTCACCCGCGCCGTGGTGGGGGGCACCCAGGGCGTGATGCAGGTGGCCATCTCCGCGCCGCAGAACCAGAACACCCGAAATCGACATGATCAAGATACGTACGACCATCAGCAATAAATTGGGCCTGCATGCCCGCGCTTCGGCCAAGCTGACCAAGCTGGCTGGCAGCTTCCCCTGTGAGGTTTTCATGAGCCGTGGCGACCGCCGCATCAACGCCAAGAGCATCATGGGCGTGATGATGCTGGCCGCCGGCATGGGCACTGAGGTGGAGATTGAAACCAACGGGGATCGTGAACAGGAGGCCATGGATGCCCTGCTGGCCTTGATTGCCGACAAATTTGGTGAGGGTGAATGACTTTTTCCGTCCACGGTCTCGCAGTCGCTCGCGGCATTGCCATCGGCCGTGCCGTGCTGGTGGCGTCCAGCCGTGTGGACGTGGCGCACTATTTTGTGAAGCCAGAACAGGTCGAGGGCGAGATTGAGCGGGTGCGCAACGGCCGCAATGCCGTGGTCGAGGAACTGCAGCGCCTGCAGACCGACATGCCCGCCGATGCGCCGCATGAGCTGACCGCGCTGCTCGACGTGCACCTGATGCTGCTGCAGGACGAGGCCCTCACGGGCGGCGTCAAGCACTGGATCACCGAGCGCCTGTACAACGCCGAGTGGGCGTTGACCACGCAGCTTGAAGTCATCGCGCGCCAGTTCGACGAGATGGAGGATGAGTACCTGCGCGAGCGCAAGGCTGACCTGGAACAGGTGGTCGAGCGCATCCTGCGCTACATGAAGGGCGTGGCCAGCCCCGTGGCGCCGCCGCCCAGCAGTCCGCGCCGCCACAAGCAACTGGGCCTGCAGCAAGACCTGCTGCTCGACGACACGGTGGACGTGCCCCTGGTGCTGGTAGCGCACGACCTCTCGCCTGCCGACATGCTGCAGTTCAAGCAAAGCGTGTTTGCGGGCTTTGTGACCGATGTGGGCGGCAAGACCAGCCACACGGCCATCGTGGCGCGCAGCATGGACATCCCGGCCGTGGTCGGTGCGCGCGCCGCGAGCCAGCTGGTGCGGCAGGACGACTGGGTCATCATCGACGGCGATGCAGGTGTGGTCATTGTCGATCCGTCGCCCATCATCCTGGCCGAATACGGCTTTCGCCAGCGCCAGGTGGAGCTCGAGCGCGAGCGGCTGGCCCGGCTGCGCCACACCCCCGCCATCACCATCGACGGCCACAAGATCGAGCTTCTGGCCAACATCGAACAACCCGGCGACGCGGCCACCGCCGTGCGCGCCGGGGCCGTGGGCGTGGGCCTGTTCCGCAGCGAATTCCTGTTCATGGGCAAAACGGGCAACCTGCCCGGCGAGGACGAGCAGTACCGCGCCTACTGCGAGGCCATTGACGGCATGCAGGGCCTGCCCGTCACCATCCGCACCATCGATGTGGGCGCGGACAAGCCGCTGGACCACAAGAGCCACAAGGACAACTACCTGAACCCCGCGCTGGGCCTGCGCGCCATCCGCTGGAGCCTGGCCGACCCGGCCATGTTCCGCACCCAGCTGCGCGCTGTGCTGCGTGCGGCGGCGCATGGCAAGGTCAACCTGCTGTTCCCCATGCTGGCGCACACGCACGAAATTCAGCAGACGCTCGCCCAGGTAGACCTGGCCCGGGGGGAGCTGGATGCGCGTGGCGAACCCTACGGCCCGGTGCAGCTGGGCGCAATGATCGAGGTGCCCGCCGCCGCGCTCATGGTGCGCACCTTCCTCAAGTACTTCGACTTTCTCTCCATCGGCACCAACGACCTGATCCAGTACACCCTGGCCATCGACCGTGCCGACGAGGCTGTGGCCCATCTGTACGACCCGCTGCACCCCGCCGTGCTGCGCTTGGTGGGCGACGTGATCGCCGAGGGGGAGCGCCAGGGCAAGAGCGTGTGCGTGTGTGGCGAGACGGCGGGCGATGTGACGATGACGCGGCTGCTGTTGGGCCTGGGCCTGCGCAGCTTCTCCATGCACCCCGCGCAGATCCTGGCTGTGAAGCAGGAGGTGCTGCGCGCTGACACGCGCAAGCTGGCGCCCTGGGCGCAGCAGGTGCTGGAGGGCGACGAACCTGCGGCGTTGCTGAGCTCTTGAGCGATAGGTTTTGCTCTTAAAATAATAGCTGTTAGCGCTTTGTAGATGAGCGCTAGAGGCCAATTTTACGCGTATTTCTCATGGTCAGCGCGCCCGCATCCCCATCACTGCCGCGCTGATGATCATCACCGTGGCCAGTGCGATGCTCCAGCTGAACGAGCGGCCACTCACCACGATCAGCAGCGCGGTGGACGCCAGCGGAGTGATGTAGCTCAGGATGCCGATGTGCCGTGCGTCTCCGAGCTTGAGGGCCTTGTCCCACATAAAAAACGACGCCCCCAGCGGCCCCAGGCCCAGCACTGCCAGCAGGGCCCAGTCGCGCGGCTGCAGCGCCACGGCGGGCTCCAACACCACATGGCACAACAGGGACAGCACGCCGGACACCAGTCCGAACAGGCCGATGGCCGTGGTCGGAAAAGCCGCCACGCGCTTGGTCATGAGCGAGTACGTGGCCCAGATGAATGCTGCGGCCAGCGCGGGCAGGTAACCCCAGGCCAGCGTGCCACTCAGCTCGCGTCCACCCGCAATCGCAATGGCTGCGCCCCCAAAACCCAGCAGCGCCGCCAGCACATGCGGCAGGCGCAGCGCCACACCGGGCAGCACCACAGGCGAGAGCACCACGATGAACAGCGGCCACAGGTAGTTCACCAGATTGGCCTCCACGGGCGGCGCGTGGCGCAGCGCAATGAACAGCAGGAAGTGGTACGCAAACAGGCCATACACACCGAGCGCCAGCGTGCGCAGTGGAATGCGCCACTGCGACGGGTCACGCAGCACAAACGGCCAGGCTGGCACGCTGCCGATGATGAGCGCAATGCCCGTGAGCAGGAACGGTGGAATGTGGGTGAGCGAGACACCCAGCGAGGCGAGGGAGGCCCACAGCGCGATGGCGCCCAGGGCGTACAGGTTGGCTTGCATGGCGCCGAGCTTACGCGCGCAGGACATTCGGAATCGTCGCGCAACGATGGTCCGTCGTCGCGTGGTGATCGTCGGCTGGACGCGGCAGCCTTTGTCAGTGATTCAGTGATCTTCAGCGCGCCGCAGTGCCGCCGTGAGGGCCGAGGGCGAGCGGTAGCCCGTGCGCCGCGCCACTTCGGCCACGGCCATGCCTGTGCCCCGCAGCAGCCGCGCCTGTGCCAGGCGCTGGCCGCGCAGCCAGGCCATGGCACCCATGCCCTGGTCTTCGCGGCACCTGGTAGCGAACTGGCTGGGGCTCAGATGCACCTGCGCCGCCAAGTCGGCAACGCTGAGTTCGCGGTGCCATTGCAGGGCTGCCCAGCGCTGCAGAGCAGGCCAATCGATAGTGCGTTGGCGTGTGGATCGGTGGAGGGATGTATGGGGCGCTGAGCCCGCCAGCCACGCTTCCAGCAGCAATGCCGGGCCGTGGGTCTGCGCCAGCGGGCGGCCTTGTTGCAATGCGCTGGCCAGGTAGTGCGCCAGGGGCAGCGCATCGGTGGGCAGTGCGGTAGTGAGCTGCGCGCTGGCGCACTGCGCCCAGCCGGGGTGGGCGCTGTCGAGCACCAGGCAGACGCTGCCGCGCGACGATTCGAAGTCGTGGCGATCCCCCGGCGCAATCACGCAGCCGCCACCGGGCGCCACGCGCACACCGTGCCCCGCGACTTCCAGGTCCAGTGCGCCGGAGAGACCCAGCAGTATCTGGAAGTGATCGTGGCTATGGCTGCCCGGCGATGCGCCGTAGCGCCGCAGCGAGAGCGATTCCGCCGCGCCCATGATCGTGCTCTGGGTTGCGCGTCCCGCCAGGCTTAAACGCCAGCGGCGTGCGCCTGCTGGTCCGCGTGGTAGCTGCTGCGCACCATGGCGCCAACCGCAGCGTGGCTGAAACCCATCTTGTAGGCCTCTTCCTCGAACATCTTGAAGGTGTCGGGGTGCACGTAGCGGCGCACGGGCAGGTGGCTGTTGCTGGGCGACAGGTACTGGCCGATGGTCAGCATGTCGATGTTGTGTTCGCGCATGTCGCGCATCACCTGCAGGATCTCTTCGTCCGTCTCGCCCAAGCCAACCATGATGCCGCTCTTGGTGGGAACATTGGGGTGCAGGGCCTTGAATTTTTTCAGCAGGTTCAGGCTGAACTGGTAGTCGGAGCCTGGGCGCGCTTCCTTGTACAGGCGGGGTGCGGTTTCCAGGTTGTGGTTCATCACGTCGGGTGGCGCGGCTTTCAGGATTTCGAGCGCACGGTCGTCGCGGCCCCGGAAGTCGGGCACCAGGATCTCGATCTGCGTGGCGGGCGACAACTCGCGGATGTTCTGGATGCACTCCACAAAATGGCCGGAGCCGCCGTCGCGCAGATCGTCGCGATCCACGCTGGTGATCACCACGTACTTGAGCTTGAGCGCGGCGATGGTCTTGGCCAGGTTCAGGGGCTCGTCCTTGTCCAGCGGGTCGGGTCGGCCGTGGCCCACGTCGCAGAACGGGCAGCGGCGCGTGCACTTGTCGCCCATGATCATGAAGGTGGCCGTGCCCTTGCCGAAACACTCGCCGATGTTGGGGCAGGAGGCTTCTTCGCACACCGTGTGCAGCTTGCGCTCGCGCAGGATCTCCTTGATCTCGTAGAAGCGTGTGGTGGGGCTGCCCGCCTTCACGCGAATCCACTCGGGCTTCTTGAGCACTTCGCCTTGCTCGACCTTGATCGGAATGCGCGAGAGCTTGGCGGCCGCTTTTTGCTTGGCCAGCGGGTTGTAGGCTTCGGTGGATTGCGCTTCGCGGACGACTTCAGGGGTGCTCATGGCATGTAGGCAGGTTCAGGGCGCCAACCGGATGCTGAGCTGCTGGCCCAGCACCTGCGCGGCTTCTTCCCAGGTGGTGTGGACCCCGATTGTAGAAAGGTCCACCGTTTGCAAACCTGCGTAACCGCAAGGGTTGATGCGCGCAAAGGGCTCCAGGTCCATCGCCACATTGAGCGCCACGCCGTGGTAAGTGCTGTGCCGACTGACCTTGATACCCAGGGCGGCGATCTTGCCCAGGCCCTCGAAGTCCGGGATTGGCGCCGCCGTGCCGATGCGCTTTTGCGGACGCTGCGGCAGCAGGGCGTGGCTGTGTGGGTCGTCCAGCCGCACATAGATGCCAGGCGCGCCGCCCACGCGGTGGCCAGTGATGCCAAAGTGCGCCAGCGTGCGGATCACGGCTTCTTCCACGCGGTAGACGTACTCCTTGACGAAGTAACCTGCGCGCTGCAGGTCGATCAGCGGATAGGCCACCACCTGGCCGGGGCCGTGGAAAGTGACCTGCCCGCCACGGTTGGTGGCTACCACCGGAATGTTGCCCGGGTTCAGCACGTGATCACTTTTGCCTGCGAGCCCTTGTGTGTACAGCGGTGCGTGCTCGCACATCCAGAGCACGTCGGGTGTACCGGCCGAACGCGCGGTGGTGTAGTCCTGCATGGCCTGGACGGTGGCGGCGTAGTCCACGCGGCCCAGCATGCGAATGTCGATGGTCATGCGGCAAATATGCTGCAGCCCCGGGGCTACAGCACCACTTTCACCAGGGGGTGTGACGACAGTGCGCGGTACAGGTCGTCGAGCTGCTCCCGGCTGGTCGCGGTGATGGTGATGGTTACTCCGAGGTAATTGCCGGCGCGGCTGTCTCGCAGTTCAATGGTGCTGGCGTCAAAAGTGGGGTCGAACTGGCGGGCCAGTTCAGTGACAGCATGCACAAAGCCGTCCACCTTGGCGCCCATGACCTTGATGGGGAACCTGGAGGGGTATTCGATCAACGAGTCTTTGCGTGGATCGTTAGCCTGTGTGTCGAGGCCATTGGCAGGTGGTGGGCTGGAGGTTGTCATGGTGCGTACTGCTTCGGTTTCAATAGCTGGCGGGGCTTTGCCATTGTGCGCCAGCGGGGTTGTTGTGCTGCCGCTTGGGTGCAGGCAGCCTGCCCCAGGCCAGTGCACGGCAGTGCGGAAAGGATGGGAAATGCCGTTGGCCTGTCACCACAACAGCGCATGCACGCGCACCGGTTTTGGGCCGGGCTTGCAGGTCTTTGTCGTGCGTCACGGGTTTTTACTTATAATTAGAGGCTTTGTGAAAGTTGCAGTCTGTAACGCGGGCGTCATTCAACAATGAAAACAATCCCGCCAGAGACTGAAATTGAGGCTGAAGAATCTGACTTCAAGCCCCTGACGGCCGAGGAGGCTGAGGTGTGGCGCAGTCGCAATCCTTCCATCTCTGTGTGGAAGGTGGTGGCGGGTCAGGCACTGGTCGGGATGCTGGTGGCCCTGGTGGCCTGGGCTCTGACGGGCAGGGCATCTGTGGGCTGGTCTGCGGCTTATGGTGCGCTGGCTGTGGTTGCGCCGGCAGCGTTGTTTGCACGCGGTGTGTTGCGCCATTCGGCGTCTTCCAAGCCGCGTGCTGCCATGGTGGGATTCTTTGGTTGGGAGATTGCCAAGATCGTGCTGACGGTGGCGCTGCTTGCTGCGGCACCTCGGCTGGTGTCGGGCTTGAGCTGGATTGCCTTGCTGGTTGGCATGGTGGTCGCAATGAAAACGTACTGGGTGGCGCTTTTGGTGCGACCCGGTGTCCGAAAAACCGATTGATATAGAGAAGAGTTGTCCGATGGCCGCAGAAGCGCACGCTCCGACTGCAAGTGAATACATCGTTCACCACCTGCAGCATCTTCAAAACGTCAACCAGACCAAGATTGTTGATTTCACCGTCATCAACTACGACTCGATCATCGTCGGTCTGGTTCTGGGTGTGCTCACCCTTTTGATTCTGTGGTCAGCTGCCCGTAAGGCAACCTCCGGTGTACCCGGTCGCTTCCAGGCGGCGGTGGAAATGCTGGTCGAGATGGTGGACAACCAGGCCAAGGCCAATATCCACAATGCCGAGAGCCGCAAGTTCATTGCTCCTCTGGGTCTCACGGTGTTTGTCTGGATCTTCCTGATGAACTTCATGGACATGTTGCCGGTGGATCTGCTGCCCGCCATCTGGGCCAAGATCTATGGCGCTGCTGGTCATGATCCCCACCACGCCTATCTGCGTGTCGTGCCTACGGCCGACCTGTCCACCACCCTGGGGCTGGCATTTGCCATTCTGATCCTGCGCTTCTGGTACAGCGTCAAGATCAAGGGCGCTGGCGGCTGGGCGCATGAACTCGTGTCGGCTCCGTTCGGCACCAGCAAGAACCCCTTCTTCGCCCTGATTCTGGGCGTCGTGAATCTGCTGATGCAGATCATTGAATATGTCGCCAACACCGTATCGCATGGCATGCGGTTGTTCGGCAACATGTACGCCGGTGAACTGGTGTTCATGCTGATCGCCCTGATGGGTGGTGCGGCTGCACTGTCGCTGTCGGGTGTGCTGCTGCCTGTGGGCCACGTCATCGCTGGCACCATCTGGACGCTGTTCCACATTCTGGTGATCTCTCTGCAAGCCTTCATCTTCATGATGCTTGCACTGATCTACCTCGGTCAGGCGCACAACGCGCACTAACGGTTCCCTTTCGTTTCCCTTTTCTTTTTCAACCTTTCTTTTTTTAACTCAGGAGTCATCATGGAAAACATTCTCGGTCTCGTCGCTCTGGCTTGTGGTCTGATCGTTGGTCTGGGCGCTATCGGCGCTTCCATCGGTATCGCACTGATGGGCGGCAAGTTCCTCGAATCGTCGGCACGTCAGCCTGAACTGATCAACGAACTGCAAACCAAGATGTTCATCTTGGCTGGTCTGATCGACGCCGCCTTCCTGATCGGCGTGGCTATCGCTCTGCTGTTCGCTTTCGCCAACCCCTTCGCTTCGACGTTCTTGGCCAACCTGCCCAAGTAAGTCCCGTTCAACGCCACTCTAGAAAGGTGTTGCCGTGAGTATCAATGCGACCCTGTTCATTCAGGCCATCGTCTTCTTGATCCTGGTGTGGTTCACGATGAAATTCGTGTGGCCCCCGATCGCGAAGGCGTTGGATGAACGAGCCCAGAAAATCGCCGAAGGCCTCGCTGCTGCCGACCGTGCCAAGTCCGAACTGACCGCTGCCAACCAGCGCGTCGAAAAGGAGCTGTCACAGGCGCGCAACGAAACGGCCTCGCGTCTTGCGGACGCCGACCGACGTGCCCAGGCCATCATCGAAGAAGCCAAGGCACGCGCCACGGAAGAAGGCAACAAGATCGTTGCCTCCGCCCGTGCCGAAGCCGAGCAGCAAACGGTGCAAGCCCGCGAAGCCCTGCGTGAGCAGGTGGCAGCGCTGGCCGTCAAGGGTGCTGAGCAGATTCTCCGCAAGGAAGTCAATGCCGGCGTTCACGCCGACCTGCTCAACCGCCTGAAGACCGAGCTGTAAGGGGACACACATGGCTGAACTCGCCACCATTGCTCGCCCTTACGCCGATGCCCTGTTCAAGGCCGCTACTGCGGGTGCGGGCATGGACCTGGCCAGCACCGCTGACTGGGTCGATGAACTGGCGGCCATTGCCGCCAACCCCCAGTTGCGTCAGCTGGCGGACAACCCCAAGGTGACGGCAGACCAAGTGTTTGCCGTCTTCACGGGTGTTGCGCGTTCGGCGCTGTCCGATACGGCCAAGAATTTCCTGCGCACAGTCATCGACAACGGACGCATCAACGCGCTCCCGGAAGTGGCTTCGCAGTTTCGTGCCCTCGTGAATCGCCGCAACGGCTCTTCGGATGCCGTGGTGTACAGCGCTTTTCCGATGGACAGTGCCGCACTGTCCGAGGTCAGCGCAGCGCTGGAAAAGCGCTTCGGCCGCAAGCTCAATCTCGCTGTTCAGCAGGACGAGTCCCTGATCGGCGGCATTCGCGTAGTGGTGGGTGACGAGGTGCTGGACACTTCGGTCAAGGCCCGTCTTGAACAAATGAAAGCGGCCCTCACCGCGTAACGCGCGGCGAGGACAGCGAACCAAAGAAAGAAGGAAAGAGTCATGCAACTCAATCCCGCAGAAATTTCTGAACTCATCAAGAGCCGCATCGAAGGTCTGGCTGCCAGCAGCGATATCCGCAATCAGGGCACCGTGGTGTCTGTGTCGGACGGTATCGTTCGCGTTCACGGCCTGTCGGACGTGATGCAAGGCGAAATGCTGGAGTTCCCCGCCACCAAGGACGGCCAGCCTTCCTACGGCCTGGCATTGAACCTGGAGCGCGACTCCGTCGGCGCCGTGATTCTGGGTGAGTACGAGCACATCTCCGAAGGCGACACCGTCAAGTGCACGGGCCGTATTCTGGAAGTACCCGTCGGTCCTGAGCTGATCGGCCGCGTGGTGAACGCCCTGGGCCAGCCTATTGATGGCAAGGGTCCTATCAACGCCAAGCTCACCGACGTGATCGAAAAGGTCGCTCCGGGCGTGATCGCCCGTAAATCGGTGGACCAGCCTCTGCAAACCGGCCTGAAGTCCATCGACTCCATGGTGCCTGTGGGCCGTGGCCAGCGCGAGCTGATCATTGGTGACCGCCAGACCGGCAAGACGGCAGTGGCCATCGACGCCATCATCGCCCAGAAGGGCCAAGGCGTGACCTGTATTTACGTTGCCATCGGTCAGAAGGCTTCGTCGATCAAGAACGTGGTGCGCGCACTGGAACAAGCCGGTGCCATGGAATACACGATTGTGGTGGCCGCATCGGCCTCCGAATCGGCCGCCATGCAGTACGTGTCGGCCTACTCCGGCTGCACCATGGGCGAATACTTCCGCGACCGTGGCGAAGACGCCCTGATCGTGTATGACGACCTGTCCAAGCAAGCTGTTGCGTACCGCCAAGTGTCGCTGCTGCTGCGTCGCCCACCAGGCCGCGAAGCCTACCCTGGCGACGTGTTCTATCTCCACAGCCGTCTGCTCGAACGTGCAGCCCGCGTGAATGCCGACTACGTCGAAGCCTTCACCAAGGGTGAAGTCAAGGGCAAGACGGGTTCGCTGACCGCACTGCCGATCATCGAGACGCAAGCTGGCGACGTGTCTGCTTTCGTGCCTACCAACGTGATCTCGATCACGGACGGCCAGATCTTCCTGGAAACCTCGCTGTTCAACGCCGGTATCCGCCCCGCCATCAACGCCGGTATCTCGGTGTCGCGCGTCGGTGGTGCTGCCCAGACGAAGCTGGTGAAGAACCTGTCCGGTGGTATCCGTACCGACCTGGCCCAGTACCGTGAACTGGCTGCGTTCGCGCAGTTCGCTTCCGACCTGGATGAAGCCACCCGCAAGCAGCTCGACCGCGGCGCCCGCGTGACCGAACTGCTCAAGCAGGCGCAGTACAGCCCGCTGTCCATCTCGCTGATGGCTTCCACGCTGTTTGCTGTGAACAAGGGCTTCATGGACGACATCGACGTCAAGAAGGTTCTCGACTTCGAACACGGCCTGCACCAGTTCCTGAAGACCAGCCACGCCGCTCTGTTGGCCAAGCTGGAACAGGCCAAGGCCATGGACAAGGACGCAGAAGCCGAATTGACCGCAGCTATCGCCGCGTTCAAGAAGTCGTTCGCTTAAACCGGACGAGGAGCCATCATGGCAGCAGGCAAGGAAATACGCGGCAAGATCAAGTCGGTGGAGAACACCAAAAAGATCACCAAAGCCATGGAAATGGTGGCTGCATCCAAAATGCGCAAGGCGCAAGAGCGGATGCGGGCTGCCCGCCCTTACAGCGAGAAGATCCGCAACATTGCAGCCAATCTCGGCCAGGCCAACCCTGAATACGTGCATCCGTTCATGAAAGTGAACGATGCCAAGACGGCTGGCGTGATCGTGGTGACGACCGACAAGGGCCTGTGCGGTGGCATGAACACCAACGTGCTGCGCGTCGTGACGTCCAAGCTGCGTGAGCTGCAGGGCGCTGGCGTGTCCACCGAGGCGGTTGCCATTGGCAACAAGGGCCTGGGTTTCCTGAACCGTGTCGGTGCCAAGGTGGTTTCGCACGTGACGGGCCTGGGCGACACGCCCCATCTGGACAAGCTGATCGGACCGGTCAAGGTGCTGCTCGATGCGTATGCTGAAGGCAAGATCAACGCGGTGTACCTCTCGTACACCAAGTTCATCAACACCATGAAGCAGGAATCGGTGGTGGAGCAGTTGCTCCCCCTGTCGTCCGCGCAGATGCAGGCCGACAAGACCGAACATGGCTGGGACTACATCTACGAGCCCGATGCACAGACCGTGATCGACGATCTGCTGGTCCGCTATGTCGAGTCCCTGATTTACCAGGCCGTTGCGGAAAACATGGCGTCCGAGCAGTCGGCACGCATGGTGGCCATGAAGGCCGCCACCGACAACGCCGGCAGCGTCATTGGCGAGTTGAAGCTGGTCTACAACAAGACGCGCCAGGCAGCGATCACGAAAGAACTTTCGGAAATCGTGGCTGGCGCCGCTGCTGTGTAAGCAGCTCAACCAACATCTTTATTGGAGCGAAAAATGGCTCAAGTGCAAGGCAAGATTGTTCAATGTATCGGCGCTGTGGTGGACGTTGAGTTCCCGCGCGACCAGATGCCCAAGATTTACGACGCTCTGAAGCTCGACGGCTCGACCCTGACGCTGGAAGTGCAGCAGCAGCTGGGCGACGGCGTGGTGCGTACCATTGCGCTGGGTTCGTCCGACGGCCTGCGCCGCGGCATCATGGTGACCAACACCGGCAACTCCATCACCGTGCCCGTGGGCAAGGCGACGCTGGGCCGCATCATGGACGTGTTGGGTGCTCCCATCGACGAACGTGGTCCCGTGAGCCAGGAACTGACGGCCTCCATCCACCGCAAGGCCCCTGCGTACGACGAACTGTCGCCTTCGCAAGAGCTGCTGGAAACCGGCATCAAGGTGATTGACCTTGTGTGCCCGTTCGCCAAGGGCGGTAAGGTGGGCCTGTTCGGTGGTGCTGGTGTGGGCAAGACCGTGAACATGATGGAACTCATCAACAACATCGCCAAGGCCCACAGCGGTCTGTCGGTGTTCGCTGGTGTGGGCGAGCGTACCCGCGAAGGGAACGACTTCTACCATGAAATGGCCGATTCCGGCGTGGTCAACCTGGAGAAGCTCGAAGAGTCCAAGGTTGCCATGGTGTACGGCCAGATGAACGAGCCCCCAGGTAACCGTCTGCGCGTTGCGCTGACCGGCCTGACCATCGCCGAGTCGTTCCGCGACGAAGGCCGTGACGTGCTGTTCTTCGTGGACAACATCTACCGCTACACGCTGGCCGGTACCGAAGTGTCCGCTCTGCTGGGCCGCATGCCTTCCGCCGTGGGCTACCAACCTACGCTGGCCGAAGAAATGGGCCGTCTGCAAGAGCGTATTACGTCGACCAAGGTCGGCTCGATCACCTCCATCCAGGCCGTGTACGTGCCTGCCGATGACTTGACCGACCCATCGCCTGCCACGACGTTCGCCCACTTGGACTCCACCGTGGTGCTTTCGCGTGACATCGCCTCGCTGGGTATCTACCCTGCCGTGGATCCTCTGGACTCCACCAGCCGCCAGCTGGACCCGAACGTCGTGGGCGAAGACCACTACGCTACGGCCCGTGCGGTGCAAGGCACGCTGCAGCGCTACAAGGAACTGCGCGACATCATCGCCATTCTGGGCATGGACGAACTGGCACCTGAAGACAAGCTGGCCGTGGCCCGCGCGCGCAAGATCCAGCGTTTCCTGTCGCAGCCTTTCCACGTGGCCGAAGTGTTCACGGGCTCGCCAGGCAAGTACGTTCCGCTGTCGGAAACCATCCGTGGTTTCAAGATGATCGTGAACGGCGAATGCGATCACCTGCCAGAACAGGCGTTCTACATGGTGGGCACCATTGACGAAGCCTTCGAAAAGGCCAAGAAGGTGGCCTGATTGCCCGGCGGCTGAGCAGCCTACCGCCGCTCGGCCTTCAGCAATCAAGCAACCCACCTTTTCCTAGGAGCAATGATGAACACCATCCACGTTGATGTGGTCAGTGCCGAAGAGTCCATCTTCTCCGGTGAAGCGCGTTTCGTGGCGCTGCCGGGCGAAGCTGGCGAGTTGGGCATCTATCCCCGCCACACCCCGCTGATCACCCGTATCAAGCCGGGCTCGGTGCGCATCGAAATGGCTGACGGTTCCGAAGAGTTTGTCTTCGTGGCCGGTGGCATTCTGGAAGTGCAGCCCAACTGCGTGACTGTGTTGTCCGATACCGCCATCCGTGGCAAGGATCTGGACGACGAGAAGGCCAACGCCGCCAAGGCCTCCGCCGAGGAAGCGCTCAAGAATGCCAAGAGCGAAATCGACCTGGCAAAGGCCCAGTCCGAACTGGCCGTGATGGCGGCGCAGATTGCTGCGCTTCGCAAGTTCCGCCAGAAGAAGTGATTCAGATCTTGGTGGATCTGCCCCAAAACCCGGCTTGGCCGGGTTTTTTTATGCCCGCCTGCTGCAAAACAGCAAGCGCTCATGGAAGTCTGCACTAAGGCAAGGCGGGGGACGTTTCCACCAGGTGAAGTTGCAGACCTTCGCACGCCACGGAAAGCACATCGCCGCTGTCCGCCTGGAGCAAATGCCGGCTGCTCAGAAAGGCACGCGCTATAGATAGTGAGCGCACGCTCAGCGACAGCGACTCAATCAGCAAGTGTTCTCCTGGAACCAGCTCCAGACAGACATCCGGCGTGACTGCAATGGGATGGCCAGGCTGCGAGCCTGTGAGTGCCCGCCAACGGTGCTGGTGTGTTTGCACATCCGGGGTGCCCATGCGCAGGGCATGCAGTCCGGTGATTCCCAGGGGGCCACCCCCGCTGTCCTGCAGGGCCTGCCGATGCTGCGTGCGGCGTTCTGCCGGTGTTGCGGTTTCGGGCCAGGGGTAGAGGGCCGCACGCCGATCCCACTCGCAAAAGAACACACAGCAGCTTGGAGCGGAAAGCTCAAGCAGCACGGAATTGGTGAAATTGGTGACCCTTTCGCCCCGGCTGTTCTCGGACTGGAAGGCGCGGGGAGGCTTGCAAGTGATGCCTGCCTCCATAGCGTGCTCCAGACTTTCGGCCAGGGGCGAAGCAGGCTCCAGAGCAAAACCGTGGATCAAGGGCGGTTGCGCATGGTCGGGAAGATCGCCGTTGGCGGTCGCTGCCCACAATTCGAGGTCAGTGTTGCCCAGATGGAGCCAGCCATACGTGGCGAAATCAGTGCGTTGCAAGGGCCAGGCCACGGGCAACCCGAAGGTCTCGCTGAAGAGCTGAAACAAAGGCTCGGCTGCGTGAAGGCGCAGCATGACATGGTCGATGGAGCGGTAGCTGGAAGCCATTGAGGTGTTCTGGGCCGGTGACTATGCCATTGTCAATCTCTTCACGATTGGCAGGGCAGAAAAAAGCCGAGGCCCCGTGAGAGGCCTCGGCTTTTGAGCGTGAGACTGCGTCGGCGTGCCGACCGCAGTACTTCCCGTGCGAATTACATGGCGCTGAATTCGCCCGAAGGGATCTTGCCAGTGCGCAGGGCTTCAG
>NZ_JBMDJC010000033.1:0-37150 GCF_057808995.1 Acidovorax sp. FG60 | reverse complement strand
GGACACGATGCCCTACCTCTCGCCATTGCTCAAGATGGGATCACCGTTCGCTTACGGTGCACGTTTGCTAACTCCAGTCAATCAGCAAGTAGTCTCAGCGGGCCAGCGGATCCTCTAAGGGGAGGTCAACCGGCCGAGGCGAGGCCCTTTTTTTGTTCTTTGTCGCAGCGGGACTGGGGGGCATGCTCTCTTCGTGTACATCGTCAAACTCTTCGTTTTTTACCCCTTTGGGTCGAGCAGGCTCCTCTGCCCCAAGCAGGGCGCGCATAGCTTTGTACCTAGGACTGAACAGCAGATCGTCAAACATTCGAAGCTTTGCAGGGTTCTTGCTGAGCAAGGCTGCAATTGCCGGTCCAAGAAATGCCATGTCAGTCGCCGCGGTTCGCTGAAACGCAGTAGCGTCGATAATTTCGCGCCCGCCAATCTCATTGTGCTGAGATAGTGTGAACGCGAGCGCCGCGAAGGCCGTATTTCCCGCTGAGGCCGTGTACCAAGCATCAAGGATTTCTTTCGTCAGCTTTGTCTTTGTCTTGACAAACGTATAGTCCCAATACGTATCGCAGAATTCTTCCCACTGAGGGCTATTCCTTGCCATCGGCTCAATTACCAAGCTCCCGAAGGAAGCGAGTTTGCGGGTGTTTCGTACCGCTCCTTCTACGACAGCTTGGACCGCTGGTGTTGCAAGCGCCAACAAGCTAATGCCGAGCCGCTCAATGATTTCACTGAATAGGTTTAGTACAAGCTCCGCATTTTGGGCGCGCGCGCTGCGCAAATTCTGAACTTCATCAACGACAATAAAGCCCAAGGAGACAGCTGTTGCGACTTTGTTCATCAAGTCGACCATGGGCGCAATATTGCGTAGCGCTGCCGCCTTCCGCGAATAGTCGGTTCCTAGCAGTCGGTCGATCTCGTTGAAGAATTGCAGGCACAACGACTTGAGTGTTGCGTCGTGAGGCACTCTGAGAAGAACGTATACGACCTGATGGCATTTCAGATCAGCTCCGTGATAATTCGAGTGGCAAATAACCTGCTTGTATCTCAGCAAAGCTGCAGCTGCGAAAGTAGTCTTGCCTTGCCCGCTAACAGACATCATGAAGTAGCCTTTAGCCGAAGGTTTCCAGTCAGCGGGCATTGGTAGACCATTGGTTCCGGTGGTGGCAATGGCGTGCCTCCTCTGCCGGTCCATCGTAGTCAAAGGGTGGCGCGCTACATAAGTGTCGCGGGCCATCTTGGCCAGGGTGAAGCCAGCCTTTTGATATTCAGGGAAAGGGTAGACGATGTCGTTGATGGTGGACAGCTCCATCAGTCGAACGACCTCGCTACTCCTGCGAAGCGTTGCCGACGGCTTCGCTGGGTAGTGCGCGAGGTTAGTCAGAAAGTCACTTTTGCTTTGCTCCAGAGGCGGCATTGCCTCAATGAACGGATTGCCTGCAAATCGAGAAACTCCTGTATCGTGATACACCGCAGGGAATATCTCAACATCCTTCATCGCTTGCTCCTGTTTAGCTTCACTAGTTCTACCAATCGAGCCTTCTCCTCTCGCTCCACTTCACTCCAGCTTTTCCCAACGGACGCACTGGCCGTGTGCTCTTCGAACTCTGTGTGTGTTTGGGCATGCAACTTGTTTTTGAGTTTTGCGGTTTCTTGATACCTAGCTCGTTGCATATCAACATTAGGTAAACGTTCGGCGGGGGCGCTCTTATGCCGGTTGTTGACAGGCTTGGCCGCCTTTGCGGCAACCCGTACGCGTCGACTTTCATGGTCGGAGCGGGCCCAAAGGCGTGCATTGACAGCCGCGAAGGCCTCCTCCTCGTCAATTGAAATTCCTTCGCTGTCCCTTGCGTCACCAGCGCCCATCACGAAACACGGCCATTCGCCGTGTCTGCTCGCTATCATGATTACCGCTGGCTGCGTCTTGTCGAGTCGGATGTCCAGAGAAGGCCTGTTTCTGGGCGATCGCCTGATGTAGTCGATTGCGGCCTCGTTAGAGGGATGATATACACGAGTCTTGTAGCGAAGAACACCTCCTGAAATACTCGCTTTATCTGAACTGAGTAACAGTCGGTAATAGTCTTCTTCCGTGTACGGTGCAGACCGAAGTCCCGTTATGTTTTCGAGTCCCCAAACATACGCATTTTTCGGCGTAGGTTCGATGCCGTGTTGTGTAAGGATTTTTCGACGCTTGAGGGCTTGATGGGGACGGTTGTTGTAGTCCTTCACAATTTCGATTAACGCTCGGTACGCATCCGCAAGTGTGTGCACTGCAGCAGCTTCAGCCTTACGTGCGGCCCTTCTTGATTGAGGATCTAAGGGACGGTCTGCGTAAACACCTTTCATCCCCGATGCCGCCATGCGCTGCTTGATAGTGCGGATTAGCCTCTCTACTATTGCTTTGCCGTCTGGGCATAGAGGGGGGAGTGGCGTCAGGTCGATGCGCAGATCATCGACCACGCTTTGCAACATAGATCCACTCATGAAGTCGGATCCACGATCAGGACAGATAACGGCTGGAATGCAGCCTATAGGCCATTGATTGTCAGAAACTTCTATGCCCAATCTCGAGAAGCGTTTTTCGCGAGAGGTAAATGCAATTAAGAGCGTATTGCGAACTTCCTCGTACGAAGGCGCGCGCAAAGAGATGTACGCTGAGACGACAAATCTACTCCACCGGTCAATTAGGAAGTAAATGGTTGGTTTGCCTACCACTACAGGATTTTTTTCGCTGGAGACTAGGTAGAGTCGCCCTCCGGTAGAATCGATCTCATATATTTCACCTGGACCTGCCGAAACTAGCGAGTTGGTGTTGGCAGGGTCACGACGAAGCCTGCGCTCATTTCGTGCTAAGTCTTCCGTAAGCTGCAACTCACCATTTATGTAGTAGCAAAACTGGCGATAGGTTACTGGCTCTGATATCTGTTTTTTTATGTACTGGCGATGAGTATCAGGGTGGCTCTTCTGGAAAAAAGTGCTTAAGTAGGTTTCGTGCGCAGTGGTCTTATTTGTTGGCCCCTTTCTGAGCAATTGCTTATAGCATCTGAGCATGTCGTCGACATCATCCGGAGTGACAACAAAATTGTTAGGACCTAGTTCATCGCTCAGAATAGTTTTCCGGCCGCGGCGATTATTGGCCTTATCCGGAATTTCGCCATTTGCATGGTCTTTTTCACCTGACTCTTCACGACCCCTCGTGGTGCGCTTGGGGCCGCGAGGCAGTGCAACCAGTGCTATTTTTGTGCTGCCGAAGTAGTAGTAACGAAGGATGAGACGGTGCAGCGTCTTTTCCGCAACGTCTATGCTTAAAGCTCTCTCTCGAATTAAGGCGGTAAAGTGATGTCTCGATAGGTTCGTCCTATTTTCAAATGCTTGTATTACAGGCGCGATCTGGACCCATGCTGATTGAATTTTTCCTGCCTGAGAACTACCGCTTTCGGCTGGCACGGAGAGCTGTTGTGGAAGTACTATGCGACCCCATTTCGATGTGGGTGAGGTGAGCGCGCTAAGTTGATTCCAAGAATAGAAAATCGGTCGTTTGGCATACCTGGCTTCTTCGGGTGTGCCCACCCACATCGCATATACCCCATCCTCAAAAATATGAGTTAGGCGAAGATACCGACCTGGTCGTTCGGAGTCATGCAGTGCCAAGCCTACATGAAGGGTTGGCTGATTGGGTAGCGCGCGAAAATCAGTCATCGCTTCTTCTGATTCAAAAACAGTGGTCGATTGAGCGCCAACGGATGACCAAGCGAGATATCTATTTGACCTGACCAAGCACAGTACCGAAACATGTCCAGCACCTGCGAATTGGGGAGTCGAAGAGTCTTGGTGAGCCTTGCCACTAACTCACTGAGCAACTCGTTGCTTTTGTAGAAGCTCTCGAAAGCAAGTAAGAAGCGTGGATCAAGTTGTGTTTCCGGATTGAAACGATGGCGAAACCACCCACGCATGAAGCGCAGGATTTCAAGTAGTGTCTTATTGAAGCGCGACGTATCTACCAAAGTCCAAGGTATGCCTCGTTCTTGACACCATCTGTGCTCCACCTCTAAACGCAATCTCTTTGACGGATCGGCCGCATCTTCAGAAGTCTTAACGCTCGCTGCACGGTAGCTCTTTCCGTCCGCCGTCAGTTCCGTGATCAGAAAGTCGATCGTGAAGGGCTCCGGCAACCCTCTCTTATATATGTGTCGAACCTCAAGTTCCGTACAGAGCTCTAGAGTCCTATCCAAATCCAAGATAGGCCATTGCTCTCGAATGTCCACCACACTCTCACGACGTTCCATAAGGTACAGATAGGTGGCCTCCAGATCGGAAAGACCTTGATGCGGGCGACCCGTAACGATGCCATGCCCACCCAACGAAGTGCCGCGTGAAGGAACGTCGCGTATGTAAAGCCAAGGCAGGTACTCGGCGCCCTGGAGCAGGCCTCGTCCCCTCTTGACGCGTGCTCTTAAATGGCTGGGGTAGAGGAGGGGGTCTGGTTTCCAATGCACGCGTCCATTCTGAGGGAATCACCAAAAAAGTCCATAAAAATTGTTTAAAAAGTCCAAAACATTAGTCGAATAAGGTTTTGACTCCAACAAATAAAGTGCGTCGGACGTAAATAAAGTCCGTCGGGGAAATTCCGCATTGAGAAATTAATGTCGCCTCATTTGAGGCGGTTCATGTATCGATGCATGTGGAGGGGAGGGGCGGTGGGCTGCTTCAGGCTGGGAGCAGTCCTTCGTTAGGGACTGCTTTGTGAAGCCGAAGTTGGCGAACGCAGGCTGTAAGAGTGCGGCGCTGTTCCCGGCCTGTACGTAGTGATCAGCATCGGCGGCTGGCCGTAAGCGCGAGCAACCTGTAATCTGGCCGCCAACAATTCTCATCAGATGGCCCGTCGGGAAACTACCGATAACCGAACGACGGCTCGGCGCGTCTTCTGCTTACAGAAAGAACTTGTAAGGGGGCTGCATGCAGCTGCAGCAGATCGACGTCACAGGCGCGCGTCTCGTGGGCGCCATCACCAAGGAACTGGGTTTCGATGGCCCCAAGCACCATGCCGTGGTGCTCGGTCAAGGGGTGTTCGACGGTGTGGTCTACTTGGCAGAGTTGATGAAGGACGGCTACCAGGTCGCGACGTTCGAAGACTTCCGGCGACGCTACGTCGCAAACGGCGACATCCGAGTGGAGCCGAACGCCGGCCCCCACAGCAACGTCGAGGTGGCCAAGAGGGCACTGACTGAGCTCAAACAAGGTCAGGCGAAGTACGACCTCGTTGCCAACAACTGCGAGTGCTTCGTCAACCGTGCGATGCACGGGCAGTCCACCAGCACCCAGGTTATCAATACGGCGATCGGTGTGGTGTTGGTCGCTGGACTCGTCTACCTCATCCGCAGCTCTCGATAGACGCCTCGATGTGTGCTGCGGCGCTGGAGCTCACAGCGTGCATCTTTAGTCTTCAGATATCTCCGAGCCCGGCGGGAGCGTTTTTCTCATCTCACCGGCCAGAGACAAGGCCACTTTGGCAAAGCTCTCCAATTTATCGATTCTGTCGAGCATGGCCTGCTGGTTGGCCGCCTCTTGGCGCTGCAATAGCCCGTCGACGGCGAACTTGGCGATCCGCAGCTCAACGGTGGCGTCTAGGTTGCCTTTGACGGCCTCTTCCAGCCATGGGTTGATCAGCCCGACTGATCGTTTAGCGGCCGCACCGAGCGCGTGACGAATCAACTCTCTGGCTGCGTGATCGATGCCCACCGCGAACTCGAAGAGCTGCTTCTCCTCGTCCGTAGCGCCTTCAAGCTCTTCGCTGTTTGGCCGACGGGTGAAGAACCTCAGCTTATCCGCCCCGTCCACGCCCAACGAATTGAGCGTGCGCAGCAGAGGGTCCAGTTCCCGCAGTGGTCGCATGTAAGGGGGCAACGTGTAGCGGTGCGCCCAAAGCTTCAAGATCACATCAACGCACTCTGCCGTAGCGACATCCCTCGTCGTCCCAGGCGCTTGCTCGGCAGCCAAGATTTTCTCTGCGACCAAGTGAGACATCCACTGCGCAGTAACATCGTTACTCCCTTCCAGCCCGGCAACGATCCTCTTGCCAAGCTCGATGACTGACTTAGAGCGATCGAGTGATTCCATCATGTCCGATGAGGTAGTACCGGTTGTAAGGGTAGTTGTGGAAGCTGTAGTCATCTTTGCCGGTCTCGTCCTTGGGAGGCTTGCGTCGGACTATGACGCGAACGATGAGGGAGGAATCCGGGCGCACTTGCAACAACGCGCTGATGAACTTGTTGTCAGCGCTGAGGCGGGTGCCCGTCAGGATGCCGCGTTCTTGACCATAACCCGTGCTGCGCGCCCAGGTCTCGCTCCTCAAGGTGCCTCCGTCTGGCACCGTCCAGGATCTCGCATCGGGATCAGTCGTTAGAGTCAGGAGGTCAAGAACCTCCGGGCAAGGTCGTGGACCCGGGCTGCTAATCATGCCGGCCCAAGGGTCAAATTCGTCGAGCCTCAAAGAATCACTGCCCGTCGTGACCCAACCGGACATCCTCAACTCAGGGGCTTCGACTTTCTCTCCGTAGTCAACGTGATCTGCATCTGGAAGGTAGATTTCTCCGGGATCAGGGCTGGTCTGGAGGGCCGCCAAGAGCGTCGCCGCGTGCCGCGAGGGAACCAGCACCGACCCCACCGACACCGTTTCGCCGTCGGCTGACTCTGTGGTCGTCCAATGGCCCCACAAGGCCGTCATGCCATCGTCGGTTGTTAGTTGGTCATCTAGGTACTGCCTGCTGACTTGCCAGGACCACGAGGCGTCAGATCGTTCGCTGCTCGTGGGGACGTCCTTTAGGATTTCAGGATCACGTCGTTCCGCAAGCCAGCGGTTGTCTGTGCGAGTGAGCAACTGTTCGCTCAACCAGTCATCAAACGGATTCTCGTCCTCGTCCACGCGCCGGCAAATAGGTTTGGTCTCCAAGAGGTTTCCAGCGACAAGCATCATGGCGTGATAGGACTGATAGACCACACTGTCCTCCACCTCCGGCATGCTGCCTTGACGGTGCGTTGTCTCATTTCCTCGAAAGAGGCCCCGCTTGTAACGCTGATCATCATTGCGACGGTGCCCAAGCGACAGGCGCCCGCGCAAGACTGCCATCGCTCGCCGTTCGATGGAATGCTCGCTCAGCCCAAATACACGGCCCAACGGTGCGAACCAATACGGGCCGATATCGATGCCGAAGAAGTACCTGTCATCGTCATCTATGGTCTCGCTGCTTGAGAGCTGGTCATCAAAGACTCTGTACTCGCCTCGGTCAAAGATCTGCGTTGGCAATCCAGGCTGGTTGGCTCTGTTCACAACATCAAGCAAGTCTTTTGGCAATGCGCTGACTTCGTTCAGCCTCCTCAGTGTGTCTGTAGCGAAATGTCGAATGACGACATGCTGCTCCCTCGCGGCTGCGTCTAGAAAGGCAAGGAAGGGCACGACGGCACGAGGTGCGTCCATCGCGCCCCGTGCCAACGCAAGGCACAGCCATTGGCGAGCATGCCACTCGTAGAACATCAGTCCGCGGTCGACGAATGGCTGCGGATCGGCGTTGAGCGCGCGAGCCGCCAGCGCGGACAACAACGGCTGCCAATCGAGTTCAAGGCAAATGCGGACACAGTGGGCATGCTCCCAGCGTTCAGTGGTGGACGGACGCGCTAGACCTGCCCACAGGTAGCCAGCCAAGGCCTCCACACAAGACGAAGGTGGCGTGAGCGACTCACTCCACCGGCCATCGCCATCCTCTCCCTCAAGAACATCTTCGAGCAAGTCGAAGCCGAAGTTGAGCACGTCATCGGCTTCGTCGCTGGTCAGGCGGCGCGCGAGTGGATCCACTAGATGGAACAGGTCTTCGGCATCAAGCGTGTCGAGATGCGATAGATATCCTTTGATCCTGGCTGACGCGACGTCCTTCTCTAAGACGATGCCTTCTGCATAGAGCCCGTCAAAAGGGCCCTCATGACCCCAGCCGCGGCGCCCGACGCGGTTGGGGCTTTTCGTGGCCACCGAAAGGGCTGCTTTCCGGAGTTCGCTGCGAACGGACTGGAGTCGCTTGCTCGGCTCGGGGAGGTGCCTGATCACGTCCATGAAGCTGTATACGCTGAACTCGTCATCCGCCTGGAAAGCACGGAGGTATCCATCGATCTCGGACAGCGCCGCACGCCTACAGCCTTGCTCATAGAACTCGCGGATGTACGATCGATGGCCAACCTTCTTCAGCGATCGTCTTGCCGCGAGTACCGCAGCTGTGTCGCGGAGATCGACTCCGCTGAAGACGGCATCCCAATCAGGTTCCTGGATCTCTCTGTATGGGAGTGTCCACGGCGCAGGAGCCGTTGATACCGGTGGGGTGGCGGCCTTGGCTTCGGAAGCTCGAAGCAATCTGTCTAAATCGGGCAATGACATCGTCAGCGAGTCGGCGAGCTCCTTGAGTTCGCGCCAGGCGGATGCTTCGTTGGTTTGGATGCGGAGGAATCGGTAGGCGATCTTTAGGATCAATCGTTTTTGGTTGAAGTCCGGCTCTGCGTTGATGGCCGATCTGGCATCGCTGATGCGTTTCCACCCACTCACGGTGCCGCTCAAGGCGACTGCGGCCATCGCTGGCAGCAGCCTGCGGTCGATAAGGCCGTAGACAGCGATCGGAAGCAGCTCACCAGCGAAGCCGAACTTTCGATCCCGCCAGCGACTCAAGATTGCAAGACTGGATGAAGGGCAGAGGCCAACCAAGCCATGAACCAATCGGTCCCAGTCCATGTACTTGTCCCGGGCCATGTGCTCGTAGCTCAGCTCCGCGATGCGTGCCAGCCGGTACGCGGTCTTGGGTCTTGACACTCCCTGCCGATGCGCCGCGTCCGTGAGATCCAGGAACGTTGTCCATCGAGAAAGATGCTCTTCTCCGATCTTGCTGGCAATGTCGATTGCTTTGTCGAAATATGCCGCCGCTTCCGACCTGCTCACGAAGAAGATGGCGCGGGCCAGCTCCTTGAGGCTCTCGACGCGCGTCTCCGCATCGTCGCGCGATGTAGCGAGCTGAGCAAACGCGCTGGAGCTCAGTTGCAAAGAGAGGTCGCCTAGGCCTGCTGTTCGTGCGGTCAAGCGGCACATCCTCGTGAGAGTGCTCGAGTAGAGGCGGTCGCTCTTATCCACCCACTTCAGCAGCGCAGCGATCTGAGGCGGCTGGATGGCGCCCGCGTCGCGCAGGATCTGCACCCACTCGATGGCAGCCACCTTCTCTAGATTGAAGAGCCGCCGATAGTCTCGTGACGATGCCGATTGCGTCTGCCCAAGCGCAAGCTTGATCTCGTGATCCAGATTCAGCGGCACACGGCCGCAGGCAATCTCAGCGGCCAGGATGAACCAGGCGAGGACGCCCCCCGTGACATGTTCCAGCTGGGAGGCTTGCTGCCCCTTGACTGGAGATTTTTGCGATTCGAACTCAGGTCGTACGTCCTTGTGCGCAAGATCTATCAGCTCGATCTGTCTGCCGCGAAGCGCCGCTTCCAACGCGTACGCTCGGACGAATGTTGCGCGTTCAGAATCGAAATCATGGAACTGCCGGGGCGGTTCCGCTGGCAGGTACCGGCGTAGCGTCACTGCCCAGGCCTCGTCATCGCGCGGAAGGCACCGAAGCGCTTGGGTGATCGCGCACCGAACCCCATCCAGCACGCTGCTCTCAGACTTCCACGAGCGATCCTCTTCGGGCAACTTGACCTTAGGGTCGACCAAGATGCTCATCAGATGGCGCACGGGCTCAGCCGGCAGCAGGTGTCCAACCTGCCATGCTTCCGTTGCCAAGCCCAGCATCATCCAGACATCCCCCTCGGCGTGCTCGGCAAGCTCGTCAAGCTGCTTAATGTCACCAACGTCAGCCAGTCGCGCAGCTACCAGTTTCGTCGTTCTCAACACGACGACTTTTGGAGTCCAACCTTTCAAGAAGCGCGCAGCTTCAGCAGGGCCGCGCAATCTCAGTAGACCGATGGCAAGCTCGGCGACGTCCACGTCTTCGATCTTGTGTTCATTGCGAAGCTTGGGTGGCAGCCTGCTCCAGGCGTTCAACGACTCCACGGCCATCCTCATCCTGCTCGCGGCCTCAGGAATGAGGCCAGCGTTGCCAGCAAGCAGCACCGCCTCATACGCATGGTGCGAGCCCTGGAAACCGCCGCCGAAGGACCGCCTGGAGACCATTTCTTCGATGCGATCTGACGCAAGCAAAATACCGACAATGTCGGTGTTCTGCTGGATGAGTTTATTCTGGCGGGTCTCACCAGCCACCTCGCCGCCGACTTTCAGTGCAAGCTTGGCGGCGGCGACATCCCGTCCCTGTTGGAGGCATGCCCTGAGAGCGAACATCAGTCGTTGCAACTCGACGTCGCGGCGCTCGAGGGGGTTGTCGGGCAGGCTGTCATTCGAGAGCGCCAGCGCGATCAATTCGTCCATCCGGCCGGCTGACAGCAGCAACTGCGGTAGCGCCGCCGCAACGTAGGAGCTGGTCGCCGCTAGAGGCTTGAGCTTCAAGAGAAAGGCATCAAGCGCGGCCGCATCTGGCTTGAACGTCTCATTGAACCAGGTCTCCGCAGGCTCGTCCATAAAGTGCAGGCCCGATTCCTTCACGAACAGCGGCCGCCCGAACTCTGTGGCGAACGTTCGGACAGCGCTCTCCGGAACTCCTGCGATCTGTGCCAAGATGGAAATTGGCACAAGGGGCCGGAGCACTGCGAGCCCTTTGCAGATGAGGTCGATCTGATTCGACTCAGTTGGCCCCCACTCGGCTTTCAGCCGGTTGATGGCCTTGGTTAGCAACCCTCCAATCGCGCGCTGGACTGTCGTGGGTGTTGGTCCCAAAGCCCTGAGCATTTCCCCGAGGGGCGGAGTGCCCTCCATGGCCAGCGCCTGAACTCGAGGGTTGTCGCTGCTGAGAAACGCAAACTCCGAAGCTTCAGCGTCCGTCGCATCGGGATAGCTCAGCCGAAGGTGCGTGGCAGTCTCAGCCTTCGAAAACGACTCCAGCTTAATCGCGATGGCGTCGAGTGGCGCTCCAAGGTAGTCCTGTCGATGTGATCGGCATGTGAATGCAAATCGCACCCCATCAGGCATGTCCGTGTTGATCAGGTCATGGACAAAGGCGCGCTCCCCAATCTCTTGCGCGGCCATGTATGCGTTGTCTGCCGCATCAATGATGATGCAAAGGCTAGCCTGGGGCGTGTTAGCTCGGAGAAGATCAATGGCCTGCTTGAGCCGTGAAACGAAGGCCCGCATGAATTGCTTGGGGTCTGTGCCGTGGGACGGAATCAACGGCAGGCACAGCTGCTGTCCCGCGAGCTCGTTCGCGATCTGGACGAGCGCATCACGGTATCGGTGGCGGTAATTCAGGGCCTGGCGGTAGGTGCCGTCACCGAAGCAGTCGTACAGGATCGCCATCGACCCAGCAGGCATGGCACGAGCCAGGTGAGCTGAGAGCGTCGACTTGCCCACACCGCCGTCTGCGTGGATGACGACGGGGCGCTGCGCGGAGAGGAGCGTGGCCAGGATGGCTGGCTGCTGCGCTCGAGGAAGTACGTGCTTCGGTTCCGAGATCAGCGAGGGCGCAGGCAGCAGATCGTTCTCGCTCACCCGTAGAGCTTGAAGCACGTCGTAGAGCCTGATGGAACGGTCCTTTGCGCCTTCGTCCGTCGCGCGGCGGGTGACCAGCTCTTTCAGTTGAAGCGCAGCCTCGGTATCGGATTCAGAGAGGTATGCGCCCAAGTCCTGGCTCAGGAGGTTGCGCTGCTCCCACAGATCTGGCTCACCAACTTCAACCGAGAAGGCGGCAAAGAAATTCTGCACGCTGCTACCAGCGGACGCGGCATACCGTTTCAGCAATATGTCAACTGTAGGGTGCCGCAGCTCTGCCGCCCCCGCAGCGAGATCGGCCAAAGCTTCCAGGACATCCGCAGCAATAGGCCTGTTCGTCAGAAAGACGAACCTAACCTTCTTTTCCAGGACATCCAGACCGAGCGACGCCTCAAGTTTGCTGAAGCGCCCGGCGAAGCCTTCGATGGTTCGTTTGAGGCCGCTGGCCGTCCAGGGATCGTGAGCGTGCTTGGACGAATGCTTGAGCTGCATATAGCGGATCGACGTTGCCGCTACTACGTCCTCACTCCCGTAATACAAGCCGACGTCAATGACCTCGTCGCCCACGCTCGTGGATAAGTCCCCCTCGTCGAGTGACGGTCCTTCGACCGTCACTGCCACTAGGCCGCCCCTGGATCCGAGCAGCCGTAGGCATTGCCGGGCTGCCCATTGATAGTGAAACTGGTCGCCGCTTCTGGAAGGACCTACAGAACCTTGCTTCGCCATAGCCTTGGCGCTCCCTGTATCCGTCTATTCGTGGAGTTTAAAAGCCTTGGCTGTTGTCAGCGGATTTGTTTGGACAAGTTCCTTGCATCGAATGGTGTAGGGCTGCTTTCGGGGGGCGAATTTTGCAAAGTGAAGGGCAGCAACCGCTGCGATGCCGTCATCGCGAACGTGAAGACGTTTAGAACTTAACTCCGTCGCCCACAGTTGGCGCCTTACTGAGCGCGGCCTCAACGTCCCACAAGTGGTCAGCTTCCACTCTCAGTCATCCGTAACCCGAATTTCGTCGCACTATTGATTTTTAGAGACGGTCAGTCTAATATCTACTAATGATCCCTCCCGTTCATCCGCCCCGCCGTCGTGGTCGACCGCCGCGCCAGCGCGTCGACCTGATCGACACGCGCGAGTTGCTCTTGCGAGCTGGCTTGGAGGTTCTTACAGAAAAAGGCTTCTCAGCCACCGGAATCGACGAGATCTTGGGACGTGTGGGGGTGCCCAAAGGCTCCTTCTACCACTACTTCGAAAGCAAAGAAGCCTTCGGCCTGGAGCTCATCCATCGCTATGGCGATTTCTTCGCAAGGAAAATCGATCGCCACCTCCGCGATACGGCCCTGTCGCCCCTGGGCCGCCTCCACGCTTTCATCGACGATGCCAAGATAGGCATGGCCCGTTTTGGCTACCGCCGTGGCTGTCTGATCGGCAACCTGGGGCAGGAAATGGGCGCGTTGCCGGAGAGTTTCCGTGCCCGTCTCCAGGAGACGTTTGAGGACTGGCAGCGCCGTTTCGCAGACTGCCTTGCAGAAGCACAGGAGGCGGGAGAGTTGGCGCGCGAAGTGGACACGCGGCAGGTTGCAGCCTTCTTCTGGATCGGCTGGGAGGGAGCGGTGCTGCGCGCCAAGCTCGAGCAATCCCCGACACCCTTGGACCTTTTCGCTGACTTTTTCTTTGCTGGCTTTCGATCCCACTAATTTTTTTGCACTTTTATAGACGATCGGTCTAATTTCAAAGGAGAAAACCACATGTTTAAAGGCATCTTGATCCAGAAAGACGATGCAGGCTACCGGGCTGCTGTGCAAGATATCGATGACACACAGCTACCCGCCGGGGATGTGACCGTGCGTGTGAGTCACTCCACACTGAATTACAAGGATGCCCTGGCCATCACAGGCAAGAGCCCGGTCGTGCGCAAGTTCCCCATGGTCCCTGGCATCGATCTGGTGGGCACCGTCGAGAGCAGCACCCACTCTGGCCTTGTCCCCGGGGATACCGTGTTGCTCAACGGCTGGGGTGTTGGCGAGACGCATTGGGGCGGTCTGGCGCAGAAGGCGCGCCTCAATGGCGATTGGCTGATCCCCCTGCCTTCGGCCATCAAGCCACAGCAGGCCATGGCCATCGGCACAGCCGGCTATACCGCGATGCTGTGCGTACTGGCCCTGGAGAAGCATGGCGTGAAGCCGGCCGACGGCGAAATTCTTGTCACCGGCGCGGCGGGTGGCGTGGGCAGCGTAGCCATCGCGATCCTGAGCAAGCTCGGATACACGGTCGTCGCGGCCTCGGGGCGTCTCCAGGACGCAGACTACCTCCGCGAGCTAGGAGCGACGGAAGTATTGGACCGTGCACTGTTCACGTCACCAGGCAAGCCACTAGGCAAGGAGCGTTGGGCGGGGGCTGTCGACGTTGTCGGGAGCCATGTTCTGGCCAACGTGTGCGCCACAACCAAATACCGGGGAGTAGTCACCGCCTGCGGTCTGGCTGGTGGCATGGACCTTCCCGCCACCGTTGCACCGTTCATTCTGCGTGGCGTCACTCTGGCCGGCATAGACAGCGTGATGTGCCCGCGCGTCGACCGCCTGCGAGCTTGGGAACGCCTGGCTACCGACCTGGAGATGGAAAAGCTCGGAGCGATCAGCCACGAAGTTGGGTTGGCCGAGGCCATTCCCTTGGCCAAACAACTTCTCAACGGCGAGGTGCGTGGTCGCATCGTCGTGGACGTCAACCGTTAACCCCAGGGCCGAATCAACCGGCCCGTCATTCCGTACCTCAAGGAGAACCCATGAACCAACCCCATCAAGCTCCCGCAAGCCGCTTCCCCGTCCCTGAACTACAAGACATGCCCGAGGACATACGCCAACGGATATTAGCCGTGCAGGAGAAATCTGGATTCATCCCAAACGTCTTCCTGACACTGGCACACCGGCCAGATGAATTTCGGGCCTTCTTCGCTTACCACGACGCCTTGATGGAAAAGCCGGGCAACCTCACGAAGGCCGAGCGGGAAATGATCGTCGTGGCCACGAGCAGCGTGAACCAATGCCAGTACTGCGTAGTCGCGCACGGCGCAATCTTGCGAATCCGCGCCAAGAATCCACTCATCGCTGACCAGGTCGCCACGAACTACCGCAAGGCAGACATCACGCCTCGCCAGAAGGCCATGATCGACTTTGCCATGAAGGTCTCGCAAACTGCCCAACTGGTGGGCGAGACTGATTTCGATGCACTCAAGGCACATGGCTTCAACGAAGAGGACATCTGGGACATCGCAGCCATTTCAGCGTTCTTCGGGCTGTCCAACCGTCTTGCGAACGTGACGAGCATGCGCCCCAACACGGAGTTCTATTCACTGGGCCGTTGACGCTGGCTGAAGGCCTGCCACGGGCAGCCCCGCCATCGCGCGCGCAGCGTCAAACGGTGTCCACCGGCACGGTGCTCCCAGTTTTCACCCGGTTCATGGCCACCAGCGTGTTGAACGACTTCACGTTGCCCGAGGCAAAGAACAGCTCGCGCGTCAGCTCCACATACTGGTCCATGGAGCGGACCAAGAAGATGAGCACGAAATCCCACTCGCCCGCGACGTAGTAGCACTGCTGCACCTGCGGGCAGGCGGCGAACCGGCGCCGCATGTCGTCCAAGAGATCAGCCCGCTCGTTCTCAACCTTGATCTCGACGATGACCGTCAGGTCATAACCCAGCAATCCAGGGTTGAGGTGTGCGGAGAACTTCTCAATGACACCGCCGGCCTCCAGCAGCTTGAGCCGGCGGTTAACCGCCGCCGTGGACAAATGGGCTCGCTGACCCAGCTCGCTCTGCGGCACGCGGCCGTCTTCCTGGAGGGCGGCCAGGAGCACACGGTCGTAGTTGTCCAGCTTCATCGCCATCAGCGCATGGGCCCAGAGAAATGTGAATAACGTTCAGTTTATGTGCCGAAATATCGAAATTTTCAGCGAGATTGCGGAAATATTATTTCATCAACGCAACCTCTGGAAGACCCCGCATGAATCCGACCGGAATATCACTGGACGCCGCTCAGCTGCTGAGGCAGGTTCACGAGCTAGGCACCATCGGTCAGGATGCCGGGCAAGACGGACGCACACGCATCGCCCTCACCGATGCCGAGAAGGCCGGTCGGGATCTGTTGGCCCGCTGGATGCGCGAACTCGATCTGGACATCCGGGTGGACCGCATGGGCAACATTTTTGGCATCCTGCATGCAGCCTCGCCCTCTGGCGAAGTCCAGCCTTTGATGATGGGCTCGCACATCGATACCGTGCGCAACGCCGGCGCCCTCGATGGCTGCTATGGCGTTCTGGCCGGCTTGGCGGTGATACGGGCGTATCGCAATGTCGGAATTCGGCCTCCGCGCGCCATTATTGTGGGTGCGTTTACCAACGAGGAAGGCGTGCGCTATCAGTCAGACATGATGGGCTCCCTGGTGTATGCAGGTGGCATGGAAGTGCAAACTGCACTGGATACCATCGGCATTGATGGCACACGGCTAGGCGATGAACTGGAACGCATTGGCTACGCGGGCGACATGGAGCCAGGTGCGCTGGTACCGCGCGAGTACATCGAACTCCATATTGAACAGGGGCCGCTGCTTGAGGCCGAGGGCAGGCTCATTGGCATAGTAGAAAGCCTGCAGGGCATTTCCTGGCAGAGGGTCACGGTCACCGGGGTGGCCAACCACGCCGAAACGACGCCTACCCGGCTGCGCCATGACGCAGGCTACGCAGCGGCCGCCTGCATCGCCCATCTGCGGGAACAGGTGGTCGGTGCCGCCCCCGGCACAACGCTGGCCACCACCGGCTCCCTGCGGTTCGAGCCGGACGTCATCAACGTCATTCCCCGCAAGGCCACCTTCACAGTGGATCTTAGAGACCCGGACGAAAACCGGCTGCAAGCGGCCGAGCAGCGCTTCGCGGACTTTCTCGTGGCTCTCGCGGCGCGCGAAGGCGTGGTGATAGAAACCGAGCGGCTGGTCCGTTTCCAACCCGTGGCGTTCGACCCGGGCCTGGTCGATCGCATCGAAGCGGCGGCCCAACGACGCGGCCTGCCGCACATGCGCATGACCTCCGGCGCGGGGCACGACGCGCAGATGATGGCGCGCATCGCGCCGTCCGCAATGATCTTCGTGCCTAGCCGCGAAGGCATCAGCCACATCCCGCGCGAACACACGGACGACGAGCAGCTCATCCTGGGCGCCCAGGTGTTGCTGGATGTCGTGCAGGACTGCCTGGCAGCGCACTGACGTCTGCTCATCCAGCCCACTGCTCACCGCGTTACTTCTCCACCTCTCCAAAGGCCCCCATGCTGATCCTCAACCCACGCGCCACGCGCACGCCCTATCCCGATGACTTGGCCGCGATCATGAATACCACCCGCGCGCATGAAAGCCGCCAGTGGCTCTCCGCCTGGCCCGGGATCGCCCGTGGCGCAACTCCGCTGTACGACCTGCCCGACGCAGCGGCACGCCTGCGCCTGGGTCGCCTGAGCATCAAGGACGAATCGGTGCGCTCACCGCTGGGCAGCTTCAAGGCCCTGGGGGCGCCCATCGCACTGGTGCGGCAGATCCTGCGACTGCATCCGGAATTCGAGCCCGCCGCCGTGCTGACCGGGCGCTATGCCGACCAGCTCCGGGGCTACACCGTGATCAGCGCAACCGACGGAAACCATGGCCGTGGCCTGGCCGCTGCAGCACGGGATGCCGGCTGCCGCTGCGTCATCGTTCTGCACGCCCATGTGAGTGAAGAACGCGAGCGGGCCATCGCCGTTTATGGCGCACGGATCGTGCGCATCGCGGGTAACTATGACGAATCTGTGCAGGAGGCCGCGCGCTTGGCGCAGGCCAACGGCTGGCAGGTCGTTTCCGACACATCGTATGACGGCTACGAGGAGATTCCACGCGACGTGATGCAGGGTTACGGCACGATCGCTGAGGAGATCGTCGAGCAGTTGGGAGACATTGCTGGCGAGCCATGCTCTTTCACTCACGTCTTTCTGCAAGGCGGTGTGGGCGGCATGGCGGCCGGGCTCGCCAGCTATTTCTGGGAGTATCACGGCAAGCAACGTCCTCGCTTCATTGTTGTGGAACCTGCGCAGGCCGACTGTCTGCTGCAGAGTGCCATTCAGGGCCATGCCGCCAAGGCAACAGGCTCGGTCGATTCGGTGATGGCAGGCTTGGCCTGCGGTGAAACCTCGCCTCTGGCTTGGCGCTTCCTGCAACCTTGCGTGGATACCTTCATGACCATCGAAGACGAGCAGGCAGTGGCAGCAATGCGGCGGCTGGCACAGGGCAGCGAGAACGACATCCCCGTCGTCGCGGGGGAGTCAGGTGTCGCGGGTCAGGCCGCACTGGAGCTTTTGCGCTCAGATCAGGGCCTGTCGTCCCAGGTCGGGCTCGACGAGAAATCCAGCGTGCTGATCATCAGCACAGAAGGTGCTACCGCCCCTTCCGTGTACGAGGAACTCGTGGGTCAAAGTGCTGAGGCCGTGCTCCGGCGCCAGGCGACTTGGCTGGCAGCGCACTGAATGTGCAAGGTTATGCAATCACGACAGATTGGAGACGCATCATGTATGTAGACAGCGATGTGGGCACTCAGATGGTGGCTTGGCGCCATCATCTGCATCAGTTTCCCGAAACAGGATTCAATGAGCACAAGACGGCAGGCTTCGTCACCAAGGCCCTCGAATTGATGGGCCTGGAGGTACATCAGGGCATTGGAGGAACAGGCCTGGTCGCCAGCCTCACAGTAGGTGACGGCAAAGGCGTCATCGGCCTACGCGCCGACATGGATGCCCTGGCGATGACTGAGACCGCCGAAGGGCGGCCGCATATCTCCCGGAACGCAGGGTGCATGCACGGCTGCGGGCATGATGGGCACATGGCCATGCTGTTAGGGGCGGCACGGATACTGACGCAAAGCCGAGACTTCAACGGCACGGTACGCTTCATCTTTCAGCCCGCCGAGGAGCACGGCCGTGGTGCCGGCGCGATGATCAAGGACGGCTTGTTCGAGCGTTTTCCTGTCGATGAGATCTATGGTGCGCACAACATCCCGGGTATGCCGGTCGGACACATCGCCACACGCGCTGGAGGCATCATGGCCAGCGAAGACAATTTCATCATTCGCATCAAGGGCCGTGGTGGCCATGCCGCACGCCCTCAAATGGCGATCGATCCTTTAGTGGTCGCGGCGGAGATCATCCTCGCGCTGCAGACGATCGTCGCGCGCTCTGTCGACCCGTCCGACTCTGCCGTGGTCTCATGTACCGAAATCCACAGTGATGGCATTCGCAATGCCATCCCCACGCACGTGGAAATCAAGGGTGATACGCGCAGCTACTCACCTCAAGTACAAGCCCTGCTGGAATGCCGCATGCGAGAAATCTGCAACGGTATCGCGTTGGCCCATGGAGCCACTTGCGAGGTGGAGTACACGCACGAATTCGTACCGACAGTGAACTGGCAGCAGTGCACCCCAATAGCGATCAAGGCGGCTCAAGAGGTAGTAGGAGCCGAAAACGTTGAGGAAAACGTCGCGCCCATGATGATCTCAGAGGACTTCGGGGCTTTCCTCAAGGTCGTGCCAGGAGCTTTCGTCTTTATTGGCAACGGCGCGACCAACTCGCTTGGCGGTGTGCCATTGCACAACGCCAAGTACGACTTCAACGACGCAATATTGCCGATCGGGGCGCGCTACTTTTCTGCATTAATTCGACAACGCCTTTCACTTGAAAGCTGAACATCGCTGGGAAGATTCTGCCCGTCGTTGACTTGCGGGAAAAAGTGGGGGATGAGGGCGGGTCCAGGCTGCAAGCCGTCGGTCGCCCGGCCACCGGTGAACGACTGCTGCGATCAGGACCAGCCCTTGGATAGGATGCCGATCGCTGGTCCAAGATCGAAACCCGACACAGGCGGCATGCTTAATCGTGGACATCACCCCATGAATCGCAAGCCATCGGCCTCGCTTGTACTCGGTCTTCTCGGCATTCCTGTTCGACTTTCAGTCCAGTCCTCTTCGCATGTCGACGGCCGCCGCTGCGCTTAAGGCGGACAAAAGCAGAGCAGCGCCTGCCGTTCCGACACCGTCAGCAACTTCGACGTAATTCCTTGCGGAGTTTTGATGCCGATGATGCTGTATTCCCATGCACCAGCCGGAGCGCGCTCGATGCTTGCCTCCTGTCGTGGGCCGACGAAGCATCGACGAATCCGCCTCTTCATCGGTTCTCGCGCAGTTGCCTGGTGATGCGAAGTTCGTTCGGCCGACGAAGAACCGGCTGGTGCGAGTGCTGGTTCATGAAGTGGTTCATTGATGGTACACTTCTAGAATGAGTGAACCACTAAGCAATTGATCCGTGACTGTTTCCAAAAAATTGATAGAGGTGTCTGCGGCTGATCTGAGCCAGCTACTCCAGCAAGGTATGCAAGGAAATGGGGCAGGCTTCGCGCTGCTTGCCCGCCGAATGGTGAGCAAGATTAAGAAAGCCGATCCGGAGGCAGCGCAAGTATTGGTGAGTGCTTTGGACACCCAGGAGGTGACGCGCGGTGTGTTGCCTCCTGTAGACGTAGACAGCCGAATGAATCTGTTACGCGAAGAGCGATCAGTGGTCTTGGAGTTCGAGCCACTTTGGCCGACCGATATACGAAAGCAGCTGGAATTGGTTCTCGCGGAGCGGCGTAATGCGCTCAAACTCATCGGCGCGGGGCTGCAACCGATTAAAACTGCCATGTTCAAAGGTCCGCCGGGTGTCGGAAAGACGATGGCTGCGCGTTGGTTGGCGCGGGAACTGAACTTGCCGCTCTTGACGTTGGATTTGGCAAGCGTGATGAGCAGTTTGCTAGGGAAGACCGGAAGCAACTTGAAGGCAACCATTGACTATGGCAGCAGCTTCCCCTGCGTGCTCTTGCTCGATGAATTTGACGCTGTGGCCAAGCGCCGTGATGATGACCGTGACGTGGGTGAACTCAAGCGTCTAGTGACGGTGCTGCTGCAAGCGTTCGATCAATGGCCGTCGAGCTCTCTTTTGGTGGCCGCCACCAATCACCCTGAACTCCTCGATCCTGCCGTTTGGCGACGATTCGATGTGCAACTTGACTTCGCCGCCCCTGCGATCGACGAGATAAGTGCCCTGTTGCGCCACGAGGGGCTCAGTGACTCGTTTGTGTCGCGGATAGCTCCTTTGCTCGCGGGGGCGTCCTATGCCGATATCCGGCGCAAGTTGCTATCGGCCCGTAAGGTCGGCCTGCTTCAAGACCTGCCTTTCGAGCAAGTCCTGCTCGAACAGAACGCATCGAAACCACAAAGTCTGCGAGCAGAAGAGGTAAGGCGCCTGCGTCAGGCAGGCATGTCGCAGCGAAAGATCGCCGACTCGTTGGGCATTTCACATCCTACCGTCAACCGCATTTTGAAGAGTCTGGAAAAGGGAAATTATGGTTACCAAGAACCTTCTGCTTAGCGGTGGTGAAAAGTTGGTCGGTGTCGCAGAAATTGCGCGTCCACGAGGTGACAAGACCATGCCCTACTCTTTCGATGAGGTCCGGGAAGCAATCCGCCAGCCTCTTCAGGAAATCAGGGCGTCCCTGCGGGAGGTTCCGCGTGTCGCAAAGCCTCGAGATGAGGGCGTTTTTGAGATGGTTCTCCATCCCTCATTTCTCGCCAGAAGCTACTACCCTTACAAGCTGCTGCGCGCTGTGGGGTTACGCGATATTGGCAGCAAAGAGCGAATCATCACACCTCGCGCGACGACCGATGCCCGGTACGCTGGAAAACCGCATGCCACAGCATCGCTGTTCGTGGCAGGTACAGATACCTCATTAGCGCGTTTTGCGGATGTACTCTCGCAAGAGAGGCGCCCTCTTGGAATTGAGCGCCAGGTCATGGAGATCGAAACGATCCGATGGATCGACCATGAGGAGAAGCTGAAAGGCGACTTTCCTGAGGGGGATCATCTCGCCTTTGAAGTGGCGCTGCATGCTGGCGCTGATGCCGATGACATTCTGGTCGCGTTCCAGCGCTACGCGAAGAGCCAAGGCGCAACCGCCGATGTGAGCCGTAAGATACGTGTCGGTGGTTTGACCTTCGTGCCAGTATTTGGCTCAAGTGCTCAGATTCGTTCCCTCGCGGACTTCACATTTTTGCGGGTAGCGCGGCTGATGCCCGTCCTGCGGACAGCGATACCGAACATGGTCCGCACGACTGTTCCCGGTGCGACTTTCAAGCTCCCAATAGCGGCGCCCTTACACCCCAGTGAGAGGGCAGCCATCTTCGACGGCGGACTGGGTACCACCGATCTGGCAGCATGGGCCACAGAAATCACATATCCCGAAACTGCAGCTACAGCTGGATCACTGCTCCTTCATGGCAGTGAGGTTACTTCTTCATTTTTGTTCGGGCGGCCCGGCCGCAGCCCTTCAAATATGCCTTATATGGGCGTCGACCACTTTCGTGTCCTTGCGCCTTCGTCTGGCAAAGATCCGGACCTTTTCGACGTCCTTTTGCGAATCAAGCAAACGTTGGAGACCGGGCGATACCGGTTCGCTAACTTTAGCTTAGGGCCCCATATGCCTATCGACGACGACGAAGTCCACACTTGGACAGCTACGTTGGACCAGCTATGCGCAACCTACGACATCGTTGCCACCGTCGCTGTTGGCAACGACGGCATCCACGAGGGAGCAAACCGGATTCAGCCACCGGGCGATATGGTCAACGCTATTGCGGTCGGTGCATGCGATTCTCCGGGCGCCCGATGGCGGCGGGCTCCCTACAGCTGCGTGGGCCCGGGACGAAGCCCTGGGTTTGTCAAGCCCGATGGGGTCGCTTTCGGGGGGTCTGATCAAGAGCCATTTGAAGTCTACAGCCCCATCCTGTCGGGAGTCTCCGGCGTTCAGGGAACTAGCTACGCCGCACCACTAGCACTCCGCACGGCCGCTGGCATTGCAGCGACAACCACGCACAGTTTGACAGCGACCGGTATCAAGGCGCTCCTCATTCATCACGCAGAGTCTGCACCACGACTAAAGCGCAGCGAGGTCGGGTGGGGAAGATTTCCCGAGGACGTCGCGAGCATCCTGGAGTGTGGCCCAGGCTCCGCGACCGTGATCTTCAACGCATCGTTAGCCAAGGGTGAGTACAGGCGTTGTCCTGTTCCCTTTCCAGACGTCGCACTCAATGGCCCGGTGCACATCCGCGCAACGTTCTGTCTTAACGCGCACACCGATCCGGAACACGCAATCAACTACACCCGCACCGGGATCGGCGTTGTCTTCCGGCCAAGACTGGGCGTCGGGGAAGATGACAGCGCGGAGTTCTTTGGCATCAGCTCCCAATACAAAGCCACAGAACACAGAATGCGAACGGCGGCGCACAAATGGGAGACAGTGCTCCATCGTGATCGCAAGTTTGAGCCCCCTATCGCAATTGCGGGCCCAGTATTCGATGTTGAATACCATGCTCGTGCCGAGAGCAGGAGCGTACCGGCAACGTCGGCCCCTGATGCTGACTTCGCACTAGTGGTTACAGTCACTGCTCCTGCGGTTCCAAACTTGTACGACTTGATTCGACAGAAGTATCCCGTTCTGCTGCCCGTCGGACTGCGCGTCGACGTTGACCTCGATGTTTGAGCTTGCATCACTCTAAACGTCACCGGCTGGTCGACTTGAAGCTCTAGGCGAGCTAACAGCCTATGGCCACTTTGCCGAGCCCTCACTCTGCGCCTCGGCCACTGTTTCCTACAAAGGCGGCGTGCCCTTATGCGTCCAGATGGAAGCAAACCAAGCGAACCCCAAGCTAAATGCTTGGAGCGCTTCGTGACGAGCTTTGCAGAAACGCTAGATCGATTCGCAACCTAATTCACAGGAGTTAGAGCCGGAATCGAGCTGACCGAACGGCAGACGTCCGCAGCGTGGCACTCACCGGTCGTTGGAGTGCGGTCGATGAAGGGCGACAACCGCTGCAGAGCCGACTTCGAGCGCGGTATCGCCCCCACTCTTAGGCCCTTGCCACCGGCACATCTTCCCACCGCGTCGTGTACTGCGGCGTACGCCTCTCCTGCTTCATTCCCCACTGCTTGCCCTGGTGGGTGCCGCCTGTGGCACCTGAATGCACAGTGCCCTTGCCATAGCGCTGGTTGAGCGCATCCAGTGCCACCATGAGTTGAGTGCGGTCCCGATGGTCTTCATCCTCCAGATCCAGCTCACCCTGCAGCACGTTGCCCGGCACGAGGTCCAGCAGCATCACCCCGGCCTTGGCCATCTTGTAGCCAGGCTCATACATGCGGCGCATGCCAGCTGCCGCCGCCCACACCAGCTTGCCGGTGTCGGCCGTAGGCCGGCGCAGGGGCACCACCACCGACTTGTTGAAGCGAGGGCCGGGGCGGAACGGCGAGGTGTGGCAGAACACCAGCAGCTGGCTGGCCAGGCTGCCTTGCTTGCGCAGCTTCTCGGCCGCACGGCTGGCGAACTCGCTCACGGCCTCCACCAGCGGCGGCAGCTCGGTAACGGCCTGGCCAAATGAGCGCGTACAGGCAATCTCTCTCTTGGGCTCGGGCGCGTCATCCAGCTCGATGCACTGCATACCCTGCAGCTCACGCACCGTGCGCTCCAGCACCACGCTCCAGCGCCTGCGCACCATGGCCGGGTCCAGCCGTGCCAGGTCGAGCACCGTATGCACCCCGCACTGATGCAGCTGCGCGCCGATCTTGCGGCCCACGCCCCAGACTTCTTCCACCAACGTGCTGGCCAGCACATCGTCCAGGTCCTGAGCGGGTAGGGCGGTCAGGTTGCACACCTGGGCCAGCTCGGCGGGGTAGCTCCCCGGTTTGCGCTCAGCCGTCTTGGCGATGTGGTTGGCCAGCTTCGCCAGCGTCTTGGTTTGGCCAATCCCGATACCGCAGGGGATGCCCACCCACTGGTGGATGCGGGCGCGAATGGCGTGGCTGCGTGTGATCAGGTCGCCCCGTAGCCCCTGCAGGCCGATGAACGACTCATCGATGCTGTAGATCTCCTGCGAGGGGCCCAGGCCTGCCGCAAGGCTCATCATCCGGTTGCTCATGTCGCCGTACAGCGTGAAGTTGGCGCTCAAGGCCACTAGGCCGTGGGTCTCTTCCATGTGACGGATCTGGAACCACGGCGCCCCCATCTTGATGCCCAGGGCCTTGGCCTCATTGCTGCGGGCGATGGCGCAGCCGTCGTTATTGCTCAGCACCACCACCGGGCGGCCGTTGAGGCTGGGACGGAACACCCGTTCGCAGCTCACATAGAAGTTGTTGCCATCCACCAGCGCATACATGCTGGCCTCCGTCCATCAGATCAGGTGAGAAACAGCTTCACGCACCCACTCACCACCCCCCACACCTCAATGGTCTGGCTGTCGCGGGGGATGATGTCGGGATAGGTAGGGTTAGCCGCGCGCAGCTTGATGCGGCCGGCGCGCTGGTGCAGATACTTCACCGTGCATTCGCCGTCCACGATGGCCACCACGATGCTGTTGTGCTTGGGCTTGATTGCCCGGTCCACCGCGATGATGCTGCCGTCCTCAATGCCCGCGTCGCGCATCGAGTCGCCCCGCACGCGCCAGAAGTAGGTGGCCTGGGGGTGCTTCACCAGCAGCTGCATGATGTCCAGCCGCTCCACCACGAAGTCGTCAGCTGGGGATGGAAACCCCGCACGCACGCTCACCCCGCACAGGGGCAAGGCCAGCGACTGCGCCGCCGTGTCGTACGGCACGGGTAGCGGGGAATTCCAAAGACTGTACATATTTACAGTATAGCTCCCTGCTGCCAAAATGTTGCCATGTGTACCTACTACGAGGTCCCGGGCCGTGAGCAGCTGGTGCTGCACTTCGGTGACGTGCCCGAGGAAGAGTGGCGCGACAAGATGAGCCCGCTCTACCGGGGTCCGTTCCTGCGGGCCAAGGGCAAAGCTGGGCGCGAGCTGGTGGTAGGCCAGTGGGGCATGATCCCGCCGAACTCCAAGACGCACATCCCCACCGGCAAGGACGGCAAACGCCTGAGCACCGTCAACGCCCGGCGGGAAGGCATGGCCAAGTCATGGACCTACGGCGGCCCCTGGCGCAAGGGGCAGCGCTGCATCATCCCGGCGCAGCTGTACGTCGAACCCTACTGGGGAACCGGCAAACACATCCCCTGGCAGTTCGAGCGGGCCGACGGCGAGCCTTGGGGCCTGGCAGGCCTGTGGAGCGAATGGACCGACCCGGCCACGGGCGAGATGGTGCTCAGCTACACCATGATCACGCAGAACTGCGACGACGTGCCGGTGCTCAACCTGATGCACAGGCCTGACCCCAAGCGTGCGCCCGACATGCAGGACAAGCGCACGGTGGTGCCGCTGGAAAAGGGGGATTGGGACACCTGGTTGCACGGCACCGTGGAGCAAGCCGAGGCGCTGATCAAGGTGCCGCAATTGGAGCAGTTTGTGCACCGGGCGAAGGATCCGGCGCAGCAAGTCGAGTTACCTGTTGAGTCAGCATGACGCATGCGTGCAACAGCCGGTACTTGCGCCGACTGAACGCAGCGATATAAATTATTGGTTGTCCGGGCTAACGCGAACCCGGCCGCGTCGGGCTTACCTGGCGCATAGCCGAGTGGTGCGATGCCCCGGCGCCCGACCTGTCCGGCTATCGGCAACGGGAGTAGCTTCAACACTACCCCTGCTGCCAAATGAACAAGATAGCCAAACTCCGTATCCAGTCCGCGCTCATCCAACAATGCCGTTGTTTCTACTGCGGTTTGGCAATGATCGAACCTGCGTTGCCTGAGTTCACGCCCAAAGAACTCAAGCCTAAATTCCAAAAGTACCTTCGTTGCACGGCTGAGCATCTAACTGCTCGCCAGGATCAAGGGCGCGATTCCGCACAAAACATCGTTGCTGCCTGTTGGTGGTGCAACACTAGACGGCACAAAGGGCGTGAGGAGAATGCGCCAAATCCACAGAAATATCGGCAACGGGTGCAAAGCTTGATGAAAAAGGGCCGCTGGCACCCAGTTAGCGCGATAGCTGTCGCTTTCCGAACCAACGCCTACGGAGTAGGCGAGCCTTCAAAACCAAGGGCAAGCGTTACTTCAGCAAAACTGACGAACCTGCAGGCGTTCCCTAAAGGCGGCTTGTGAATGCCTGCGTATCTGGCAGACCAACTGCTTGAGTTGGATTAAAGCAGTTGCGGGACTTCCATGGCGGTGGCACTTTGCGCGGTGCGGGTGCTGCTGCCATGGGGAGTGTTAACTGAACCGCAGGGGCGGGCAGGCAGATCGGGCTCCCTTTGGGGAGCCCTTTCTGTTTGTGGGCGCCACTCTGCAAGCAGCTGTAAAACCCTGCGGGATCCGAGCATTCGGGCCTAAAGCGAGAGATGAATGGTGCTCCAATCGGGCTCCGTTTTGTTCGACCCGATTGCTCCTTCTGTGAATCGTTTGTTCTCTTGGCCAGGCCGTGTGCGCCTGGCGGCTGTGCTGGCACTGTCTCTTGCCGGCGTTGCTCTCCCGAATCTTTCCTGGGCGCGGTCTCCGCTGTTCGACAGTGCGGCCCTGCTCACGCCCGAGCCCACCTCCTTTGCACAGTGCCCGCAATTCTTTGCGAATGGCACACCACCCGCCATCACACCCCGGCCACAGCTGCGGGAGCTTTGTTATGAGGCGTTTGCGGTGCTGCACTCCGGCACCACTAAAACACCGGTGTTTGTGGCCCAGCGGTTGAACCGCAGGCTCATCGAGGATGCGGACGAGAAGCGGGCCAAGCGGTTCTTTGCAGATGCGCGCCTGCCCAGTGGCGAGCGGGCGGAGCTGGAGGACTACAAGCACTCCGGCTACAGCCGTGGGCACATGGCGCCTGCGGGAGACATGCCGACCCCGACGGCCATGGCCCAGAGCTTCAGTTTGGCGAACATGGTCCCCCAGAACGCCCAGCACAACGGAGGTGCCTGGAACAAGATCGAGCAGGACACGCGGCACTATGTGAAGCGGGCCAAGGGAGATGTGTTTGTGATCACCGGACCGGTGTTCACGGATGCGGGACCACGTATTGGGGCCAATGGGGTGAAGGTGCCCACCTATTTGTACAAGCTGGTGTACGACGCTACCACCCAAAGGGCCTGGGCGCACTGGCAGGAGAACCGGGAGGGGGAGACGGTGGGTCGGCCGATCAGCTACCAAGAGCTGGTCAAACGCACGGGCGTGGAGTTTTTGCCAAGAAGTGCACTGCAGCATTGAGTCGCAGCAAGGGCCGTGTCAGCGGCGGGGGTATAAATCGGGTCTTTCCAACCTCTACACGTGAGCATCCATGAACCGCGCAGAACTCGTTGAAATCCTGGCTTCCAAGAATGACCTGTCCAAGACCGCAGCCAATGCGGTGCTGGAAACGCTGATCGATACCATCCAGACCGCCGTCAAGAAAGGCGACGCTGTGCAGCTGGTGGGTTTTGGGACCTTCAAGTCGGCCAAGCGTGCAGCACGCACGGGCAAGAACCCATCGACCGGTGCAGCGCTGAAGATTCCTGCGAGCACGGTGCCCAAGTTTGTGGCGGGCGCGAAGTTCAAGGCCGTGGTGGATCCCAAGGCTGCCAAGCGCAAGGCGGACAAGGCTGGGAAGTAAGTACGACGCTTTCGGTCACCACCGAAGCAAACCGCCATGGGCTCAGGCCTCTGGCGGTTTTGTTTTTCGGGGACGAAGAAGGCGTGCGACACCGGCGGTGCACCAGCCCCTAAGTGCGCGATAAGGCGTCAAAGTTACCATTGGGCCTATGAATACGTTTTCCAATGCCTTTCGCGCTGAAGTTGTTCGCATGGCGCGCAAGGAGCTCAAACCTGAACTTCAGGGCATGCGCAAGGCGATCACTGGCCACCGCTCGGAGATCGCGGCACTGAAGCGTGAGGTCAAGGCGCTGACCTCCCAGCTCAAGGCTACTCAACGCCAGGTCAAAGCAACGGATGCACCCAAAGCCAAGGTGATCGTTGAAAAGGCCACCCCCCAGAAGTCAAAGCAGATCCAGTTCGATGCACAGGTGCTGATCGAGAAACGCGCGGCACTTGGTATCACACAGAAGCAGATGGCCCAGCTGCTGGGCGCTTCCTCGCTGTCGGTCTACAAGTGGGAGACGGGCCATGTTCATCCACGGGCAGCGCAATTGGAGCGCATTGCTGAAGTGCTCAAGCTGGGTAAGCGCAAGGCGCTGGCACTGCTCAATCCACTGTAAGCAGTGAACGTTGGGCTGGGCTGCCTCACCAGAGGCTGGAGGCGGAAGAAATGCGGCCCTGATGATCGCGGCTTCTATCTAAAACAACGTTCTGGTGAGCTTGGTGCTCAGGATGAGCAGTGGAACTCCAGCCCAATCTTCCCCGGCCTTTGCCGTGCTGTTTTGGTCACCAGGATCGTCACATCGTGACCGAGCATCGCAATCCATTCAAGCATCATTGCTTCACTCGTGCTGCGGAACTGCCCACGAACAATCTTCACGATGTCTGCTTGATCTATCCCAAGTAATTCTGCAGCTGCCTCATGGGTCAGATGTCGCGCCTTGATCGTCCAAGCTATATGCGACGCCAACGAAGCCTTTCGCTGCAACGCCTCAGCGTCTGGGTATCCAAGGTCGGCATAAACATTGGTGCTTCCAACTTCAACTGCGTCTGCCATTTCTGAATCCTTCGTGTCTACATATCCCAAGCGCAGGTTCCGACAACACGGTGGTTGTTCCCGCCATGAACTCCCGACAAGGCCCGCCTGGGCGATGTGTCGGATTCCACTGGAGCTTTCATTATGGAATGGCTTTCCACTCACCTTCTCAGAAGAAACTCATCAGGCTTCACGACGACAGATCGCCGCGTAAATACGGTTTCAGGGCGTTCAGCAAGGTAGGCAACCAGCTGACCGGTATTGTCAAATCGCCGTGAAAGCAGATTCGATTGAGGCAACAGGAGTAGCCGTGTCCCTATATTCACCGTGCCCGCAGGGGCGCTCGAATGCTGAACGCTGAAAAGAAGCTCCGGAACTAGGAGCTAGAAGTAAGGGATGTACTGAAGATCTGCGAGATTCATGAGGCGTAGGGGGGTCAATAGCCCTCAGCACCCGCCACTTCAATCACACGGGCCAGATGACCCTGCTCTATCGCCTGACGCGGTGTCCGGCCACCCAAAGCGCCCGATGGTGTCTCCAAGAAGGCGAGTAGTGCCCAGCCCTCAGTCGTTCCCAAGGCTTTTGAAAGCTTGGGCAATGCATCCCATAGGGCAGGTTCAAACTGCCAACGAGGCAACTTGAATCCACGCCGGGCCTGGGTCAATCCGATCGCCCGCCCTTTGGCGACCCACGCATTGATCGTCACTGGGGTGGTACCGACCAGATCCGCAGCCATGTCTGTGCAGAGCATGTCATTAGCTTCCAAGCGAGCCGTCCGGGCGGCCAGGCTGCCAGCCAGAAAGGCCTTGGTCTGAGCAGCAGACGCGTAGGGCGACGGATGTTCAACTGCGCTTGGGCTGTTGCTTGTGAGGCGACTCGTTGAGGTTGAGTGTGTTTTCATGGAGACTTCATCAATGGCCCCTTGCGGCCGTTGACCTTGCTGCTGAAAAACGAAGTGCGGGGCAAGTTCAATGCAACAGCCTGCTTGAGCTTAGCCACCGGACGTGAGGCCAAGGCGAATACCTCGCCGATGTGGCGAGCTGGCGCTTCGAGAACCAACGGGCCGATATCCAAATCCATGAAGCCGATACTGGCTGTCCGACGGCTGAGCACATTGGCCGAGATCGGGAGCGCTTGGCGACGTTTCACGATGCCAGCGGCAGATTGCAAGACCGCGAGGATGTCGGTGTGGCGTCGCATCATCGGTTGGTTGTTTTCAGAAACTACGAGAGTTGGGCGGACAACCCCGCATGGCAGCCGCGCAGCTTTTCCTTCAGCTCGTGTTGAACTACAGGGTTGGACAAGCCGGTAGTTCCTTCGCAAGCAACCAGATTTTCCCGACAAGAGTCAGGCCACCCCTCCAAATCGTCATCAAGTGCCAGCCACTGCCGGGGCCTTCGGCGCCGAGCGTCTTCTTGAACCTGCACACCCCGGGGGGTAGTGCGAAACATGGAAAGGTTCCAGGGATCCACGCCATGGACACGCTTGTGGTACGTCCCACCAATGAACCGGGCACGCAGGGAGGCCGGAAGCCGTTTGAGGGTTGCGCTGTATCCGGGGCGGATACACCAGGTGCTACTCAGCACCAGAGCGACTGCCGGGTACGGTTCAAGCACCGACTCCAGGATAGGAATCCATTCGAAAAGAGTGTGTCCTGCAGCCTCATACGGGCTCATGTAGATGCCCTTGCGGGGATGCCAGAGCACCTTTTCATGGTGAACAACACCATCCAGGTCCAGATACAGAGCGACATCCGCGCTGCGGGGAGTAGACGCAGGGAGAAACGGGGCGTTCTGGCTAGAGGGCATAGCCGTAGACATTTTGCATGGTGTCAATTGGTCAGCGGGGATAGCGACTGGTCCAGACCTGACTCACGACCAATCCTCTCCCTCCCCATGCCTACGAGTAGGCACCGGATTGGGCTCGCAAGAGCAAGCTCTTCACGACTTCCAGGCCGTCCGGCTCATTGAGCACATCGATGGGTCTTCGACGTCCTAATGCTGGGACCACACCAGTAAGCCCACCGTCCAGCCACACCTTTGCATCAAAACCGGTTTGGTCTCCTGACTCATCGAGCATGCCCTGTACGAGCACGGTGAGAGTGGCAATGTCGTCTTCAAGGGCCATGGCTTGCTCCGTGGAAATGGCGGGGATCAGTGCGCACCAGCGATGGTGCAATCCTGGGGATTGCGCGTCAATCTCCGGCCGTCGCCAGTGGCTAGTCCCAACTGCGCTTGTCATTGACGAGCCCTACTGGCGATTTCAAGAACGACGCCTTTCTTCAGGTCGCGGACTTCTTGGAGGATGCGCTTTCGGACATCTGGTGGCAGAACAGCGGTCATCGGGGACGCTTGCCTCAGTTCCTGCGCTCGGTGGGTTCTCCCCAGTGCCTTGCCCCACTTGCGATGCTCAAGGATGTCTTTCCACTCAACCCACAGGCTCGCCGATCGTTGATCCCCAGCATTCAGCCACTTTTGAAGAACTGCCTGGGCCTGCTGGATCAACGCAGGTTCAGCGCGAACGCGTCGCACCGCTTCTTCATGCAGGGCGAGACTTTGTAGATCCTGGATCCGGTGGCGCGTGGTGTCCGCGGAAACGACGATTCGTACCAACGGCGCATCACTGCTTGCCCCAGTCGCCGCTGTATTTGATGTGGCCGGTCGCGTGACGCCATCCGCCAACAACGCCAGGTCGCCCGCGATGCCCAACGCAGATAGGACTTTCAAGTAGGAGCCCATGGACGGCGTGGAATCTCCTGCTTCGACCGCTCTCAGCGTTGCGCGCGAGATTCCCAAGTGACTCGCCATCGCCACCGTGCTCAGGCCTTGCGCTTTCCTGAGACGCCGCAGCCTATCGCCTAACTGGAGGAGCAAATGGAGATGGAGAACTGAGGAGTTGCTGGAGGCGAGCACCCCAGGATAGTTGGCACGGTCTATCGACATATCGACTTCTTGCAGGCTGTTGCACCATACAACCAGTAGCTGGTGCGGTGCAATCAAATAGCTTCAAAACGGCGCAGGCGACTCCACCTGCACCACAGGCCCAGGCCCCGCATACACCACTTCACCGGAGTGTTTCACCGTCACCCGCCAGATCTCACCCTCCTGCGTGACTGCATACGCCTCAGCCTCCAGCGGCAGCAGGGTCTTCGTGGGGCACACACCACCGCCCCCGCCTGGTGGCGTGCACATCAAGGCCGGGTAGTTCCAGGGCGCGTTGATCGGCATGGCGTGTCCTCAGTGGACCAACACCCTCACACCAGCCGTACTTCAAAGTACGCCCCATCCCTTTCCCCCAGATCCCTGAACCCCGTCTGCTTGGCCACCGCGCTGGCTTTGCCCTGGGCCTTGAGCAAGGTGAGATCGCCAGGAGACACCACCTCGGGTGGCGATTCTTCCAGGCGGTGCATGGTGTCCAGCGCGGCTGCGACCTGTTCTGGGCCACCGAGCTGCTTTTTCAGAGCATGGGCGTACCGGGTCTCTGCTGCAATGCGCTCCTTGGCAGGGATCGCTTTGCAGCGGTTGCAGTCCATCGGAGCTTCCTTGGCTAAAGGCTGCTTACAGCAGGAAAGCAGGCAAATATAAGGAGCAGAGGGGGCACCGGCCGACAACCCAACTCTGCCTTGGACAGATCATGGTGCCCGTCTGAATTAACACGAGCACTCGACATAGACTTAGCTATGCGCCGGATGCTTAGTCGCCTTTGAATCCCGATGTCTTCACGATGGCGCCCCAGCGGCTCGCCTCAGCCTTCAGCATTCGATTGGTTTCAGAGCGATTCGCCCCTGTAACGGTAAACCCCGCTTCCGTAAGCTTGCCTGTCACCTCTGGTGCCTGGAGTGCCGACAATAGCGAGCGGTTGACTTCATCCAACACGACTTCGGGCGTACCCGCGGGAGCCAAGATACCGAGCCACGATGAGAAATTCAGCTTTGGCATGCCGACTTCAGCGGTAGTTGGAACGCTGGGGATAAGCGGAGAGCGTGTTTTTGCGGTTGTTGCCAAGGCCCGCATCTTGCCGCCCTTTAGTTGAGCACTCGCAACCGCCGTAGATACCCAGGCACCGTCGACATCCCCAGAAATGATCGCTGTAACTGCATCCCCAGTGTTTCTGAAGTGAATAGGTTCAACCTTCACATTCGCCTGAAGGCCGAATTCCACCGCCCCAAAATGGCCTGGGCTGCCGGCACCGAATGTAGCCAAGTTCAACGGATTGGGCTTTCCCTTCTTGGCCGCCACCATGTCCGTTAGAGATGCGTACGGCGATGTCGCAGGAACTACCAGCACAAAGTCTGCCCACGCTAGCTCCGCCACCCCCACAAATTCGCGGGCTGGATCGTAAGGAAGCTTCGTGAACGCGCTGGGCGCGATGCTGATAGAGCCGGCCTCAGCAAGCAGGAGGCTATAGCCATCTGCAGCACTCTTTGCAACTTGCTGCGATGCAATCTGCCCACCTGCTCCAGGCTTGTTGTCGATGACAACCGGTTGTTTGAAAAGCTCTGACAGGCGTTGCCCAACGACGCGAGCGAGCAAATCCGGCCCCGTCCCAGCCGGGAAACCGACCGTGACTTTGATTGGCCGGTCTGGAAAAGTCTGCGCTCCTGCCGAGAGAGGCAAGATTGCAGCCAATGCGGTCGCGAGCAGGATACCAATCCTGCCAATAGATGAGAATTTCATCGGTAGCACTCCTAAGTATGGTTTGCGTGCTACGACTTGTTCAGTTCCATGCTGACCTTGTCAGGCGATCCTTCCAGACCACCCAGCAGCGCCCGCTGATCACCGGGGATGACCATGCTGAATTTTGAGTCCACCGACGTGTATTCAAAGTAGCCCATACGTGCAATAGGCCGGACTTTGACAATGTCAACCAGACCATCCGCATCCAACACTTCGTCGGCGATGTGAATGGCGACCACCTTCCCAAAAACCACGTCAGCGCTACCCATCGGGCCATTCCCCGGAAAGCGCAGGGTGTTGAGGTATTTACACTCGAACTGAATCGGGGATCGCTTCACGCGCATGGGCTTTACCAGTCGTGAAGGAGCCTTCTCTAGCCCTGCAAGTTCGAACTCGTCTACCTCGGGTGGCAACTCTTGAGCGCTGATATTCACCGCCTCTCTGAGATCCCAAGTGGCCATGTTCCACACAAACTCACCCAACTGCTCCGCATTGCGGACAGTATCTTTACGTCCTCCCCTGCTGTCTTGGTTGGATGCGAACATGACAATTGGAGGGTTGAAAGTCACGTTCTGGAATTGGCTGTACGGAGCAAGGTTGTGGTTTCCATCCGCGTCGACTGTGGAGATCCAGCCTATTGGACGTGGAACAACGCAAGACTTGAAGGGGTCGTGCTTGAGGCCGTGGGGAATGTTTCCGGGTTCGTAGTACATAGCGGTGCGTTTATTCGTTCAAACAGCGCTGGATGTGCCGATCAGCACAAACAACATGGTGGCGGGCGCGGCACTTCTGTTTCTCCACGCATGCCGCGTGCCTTGCTGAATCACAACGTCGTGTTTCGCAAGCTTCTTTGTCTTGCCGTTGTCGAGCTCAAGGTGAATTTCTCCGTCGAGCAACATGCCGTAGTCCACCGTAGGCGTCGTATGCATGCCCGGGTTGTCCATCTCGAATCGCTCGGCCAAGCCTGGGATGGTTTCCATGTACTCGCCTCCGGCGGCAGCAGGATCGAAATCGCCTGATCCCATCACGCTGTCGGGAGGAAAGGTGATGACCATCAGCTTGGTACCACCAGCTTGAGGAAGCCACGAAGTTGCTTTTGCAGTCGGATCCTCACCTGTTGCTGCAGCGGGGAAATTGGTACCCCACACCAGCGCTGTCTCAAAACCAGGTACATGCACAAAGCTGTGAAACCTTGGAGTGAGTTCGTCCGATGTGAAGATGGATTTTCCCTGGCTGTCGTTGCCGGTTACGATGCGTCTTACTTGCATAGTTGTCTCCTGAATTTGAACTTGTACGGCGGCGCAATTGCTCCCGCCGGACCCGTGGGTCAATGCATGATCACTACGTTAGTGAAGCCGCCGCCGCGCTTGTCGACGGCCTCCAAAGCTTCATTCACTTGATCGAGCGTGAAGCGCTCGTGCTCAAAGACACCCAGATCGAGCGTTCCCGCATGGGCCATGTTTGCCATGTCTTGACCTTCGGCCGTGGTGAACCACAGTGACCCGATGTAGGATTTCTGCAGACACATCAGGGGGAAGGGTTCAAGCGGGATGGGTTCCGCTACGCCGCCGATATTCACTGCCTTGCCACCACGGCGCAGGCCATTGAATGCATCCAGGACGGTAGCCGGTGGCGCATTGGGTCCCAGCGTCTCGATCAGCACATCCACTCCGTAGCCATCCGTGGCTTCCATCACCACGTCCGCGGTAGGACGCACTCCCAGCTCGATGGGTACGACACGCGCATCGAGCTGCTTCAGCTTGGACAACAGGGCCTTGTTCCGTCCCGTAGCGAATACCTTCGCCGCGCCCATTGCAAGGGCGAGAATCACAGCGCCCAGACCAAGCGTTCCCGTTCCTCCGTCGACCAACACGGTTTGACCGGGCGAGAACTGAGCCTTTCGCAACGCTGAGTAGGAAGTCCCCAGGTACCCGAAGCGTGCGCCCTGTTCGAAGGTGATGCTCTCTGGCAGTACCACCAGATTCGAAGCAGGCGCCGTCAGGTATTGGCCGAAACCACCGTAGGGGTAGTCTTCGAAGAGCTTTTGAGAACCTGGCCCGAAGCCAAAGTAGCCTTGGAAAGTGTAGGCAGTGCAGTTCACGTTGTCGCCACGCCGACAGGCGATACACGATCCACAGGAAAGTCCAGGATTCACATAGACACGGTCACCTACCTTGATGCCAGACCGCACCTGGCTCCCCACTGCGGCTACAACGCCTGCAGAGTCGAGACCGTAGATCGCAGGGAGCTTGGGCAGCGGAAGGAACGGAAACCATTCAGAGTAGTGAGTCACCACGTTGCGGAGGTTTGGCACAACCCCAGCAGCCTTCACTTCCACGAGGACGTCAGTAGGCCTGACGTCGGGAACAGGCACATTATCAACTTGGAAGGGCTGGCCTTCCGTATGCAGTCGAGCTGCGCGCATCATCTTAGACATCTTGTCTCCTTTGCTTTGTTATCGATCCGATGCCGCCGCGCAGCCGCAAGCCGCTGGCGGCAAGAATGCCAGGAGTGCCTGGCTCACTGTCGCTGCTGAAATGGTTGAGCGGAGGCAATCAGCGCTGAAGGAACTCCAGCACCATGCGATTGAATTTCTCGGCGTGCTCCCACTGAGCCCAGTGGCCGCAACGGCTGAATACGTGGAGGTCCGCGTTCTGGAGACCTGCCACTAGGCGCAGACCCGTGTCGAGGGGCACGAACCGGTCATCGCGGCCCCAGATGATCAGTGCAGGCGCCTTGATCTCGCCCAGGCGATGTCCCACATCCGGGAACTGCTTGGGATTGGCTTCCGCGCTCTTCACAAAGTTTTCCAAGTGCTCACGGCGGGCGAGCATGTTGTCCAGGCGGGCCTGAAACAAAGCCTCAGTGAGGTTGCTCGTGTCATAGACGAACACGTTCATCATCCGCTTGAGGTTCTCGATCGTCGGGGCGCGATAGAGTGCTCCGATGAGCTTGATGCCTTCGGTCGGCATAGGGACGAAAGAGCTGACGCCGCCAGTTCCACCGCCCATCAGCACCAGCTTGCCAACGCGATCCGGATTTGCCAGGGCAAAAGCCACTGTGCTGTGCGCTCCCATCGAGTTTCCGACCAAGTGCACCTTGCTGATGCCGATAGCATCCAGAAGGCCTTTCAGAGCGGGGGTGCGGATAAAAACTTGGACTGGTTTTATGCCGCAAGTCCAAGACTCACCCGGTATTCGATCGGGCTGAGGGCCCCCAGGGAGATCTTGATCCGCTTCT